>JAXDMI010000532.1:0-6207 GCA_034666145.1 Myxococcales bacterium
CTCGTCGACCAGACCGCGCAGCTGCCCCGCAACCCCGGCGATCCGATCTTCTGTCCGGAGCCGCTCTTCGGCACGACGCCGCCGTCGGTACCGCCGGGCTGCTCGCCGTTCGGCAATCGCCGCTTCGATCGCCTCTTCACGCCGGTCCGCGGCAATGCCTCGCTCACCTGGGCGAGCGTCGAGCGTGACGGGTTCGACTCGATCGCGCCGCTCGATCCCGCCGCGCCTTACGGTCCGTTCACCATCCAGTGCGACAAGGACAGCACGGGCCGTTGCGGCGGCGACCACTCGGCGGGCGCCGATCCGAACGAGCCCGGCAACTCGCGTCACATCACGATGCCCGGCGAGCCCTTCGGCCTCGCGATGAGCGAGGACGGCGAGTCGATCCTCATCACGCACCAGAACGAGACGAAGACGAGCTTGTTCTCGACCGGCCTGCGTCGCACCGATGCGGATACGGGCACCGGCGGCGACGGCGCGCCGAGCCCGTTCCTCCAGTTCGTCCTCGACGGCGTTGCGTTCGGCGGCATCGGCATCGCGGCCGTGCCGCACGATCGCGATGCGTTCCTGAGCATGCCGGCGGCGTTTCCGCGCGCCGCGTTCCTCCAGACCAGCCGCGCCGTCGCCGAGGTGGATCTGATCCGCCGCTATCCGGACGAGTTCGCAGGCACGCTTCCCGGGAACGCGACCGACTTCACCGGCTCGTCGCTCATCCGTCCCTTCCTCGATCGCGAGGTCGCTTTTCCGGTGGCCATCGGCGCGGGCGGCACCGATTCGCGCGGCATCGTGATCGATCCCACGCCGCGCCTCGCCTGCAAGGCGAAGGTGGCCCCCGCCGGAGCAGGACGTTCGCAGGCGACGGTCGACGCAGATCTCGAGACCTGCGCGCAGAAGCCGGCGCGTGTCTTCATCGCGAACCGTTCGCCCGCGTCGCTCATCATCGGTGAGGTCGGAGCCGGCACGAAGTCGACCGATACGTTCGATCCCGATCGCCTCCTCCTCCAAAGCATGATCCCGCTCTCGGCGGGGCCGTCGAAGCTGTATCTCGCGCCGGTGGTGGAGCGCGACGGCGGCTATGGGCTTCGCGTATTCGCCGTCTGCTTCGACGCTGCGACGGTGTTCGTCTACAACCCGGACACCGAGGAGGTCGAGAACATCATTCGCGTCGGCCTCGGTCCGTTCGCGATGGCCTTCGACCCCTTCGACATCAACGACGTCGCCGCGCACGTGCAGGTCCCGTTCGATCCGCGCGCGGCGGGCAGCGGGCTCCGTCGCTATCGGTTCGCGTACCTCGCGAGCTTCACCAACTCGTTCGTCCAGGTGCTCGATCTCGACAACGCACAGGTCGACCGCTCGACGTTCGAGCGCATCGTCTTCACGCTCGGGCGTCCCACGACCCCCAAGGGATCCTGAGATGCTGCCCGTCTCCCGTCGTCGCAAGGTCGTGCTCGCCGTCAGCTTCGCGGTGGTGGCCGTCGCGCTCGCCGCCGTGCTCTTCGCCTGTTCACAGACGCCGACCAGCGTGCCGGTGCGCACGTTCGAGCGCGCACAACGCATGGACGTCGCGTGCATGGCGCTCTACGACCAAGGAGCGGGCGACGCAGGGGCCTTCCCGCGGGAGCCTGTGGGCCGTCGGCAAGAAGAGTGCTTTCAGACTCCCGCATCGCTCGACGGCAACACGTTCCAGAAGCAGCTCTTCGCGTTCGTGACGCAGACGACGCGCGGCGAGCTCGCGGTGGTCAACCTGTCCGCCGGGTTCCTCGTCGATCAGAGCCGCGCCACGCCGGGCGTGAACTTCCTTCCCGTCGGCGCGCTCCCCACCGACGTGGCGACGACGCCCGACGGCCACATGGCGTTCGTCGCCTCGGCCGAGCCCAACAAGCCGGCCATCTACGGCATCCCGACGCGTCGCTTGCTCGGTGATACCGACCCGCGTTTTCCGCACGATCCGCAGCCGGCGACCATCGCGTCGTGGCCGGTCTGCGCGCTCCCGCAGAATCCCGGCGCGCTCACGGTGGTCCCGCGGCGTAACGTTCCGGCTCCCGCGGGCGTCGACGCCGGTGCAACGGATGCGGGCGATGCAGGTGCGCCAGGTACGGCGGCCGATGGCGGCGCGTCCGACCTGCCCGACTACGAGCTCGTCGTCGTGCTTCCCGGCGACCGCCTGAACCCGGCGAAGGTCCTCACGCTCGATCCGCGCCCGTTCCTCCGTGGTGGTCTCCCGCGCTTGCCCGACGGCGGGCTGGACTTCAGCGCCGATCACCTCGCGAACGAGCCGCCGATCGTCGGCCCGGGTCCGGTCCTGGAGCCGGGGTCGCTTGCGCCGTGTCCGATCACGTCGGCGATCGAGCTCGCCGGCGCGACTGCCCTCCCCACGTCCTTCGCGCCCGGTCCGAAGTGGGACGACGGCGTGAAGTACGTCGACGGCGGCGTCGACCTCGCGTGTCTCCGGCCTGCGCTCGCGGCGCATTGCGGATTGCGTCCGTGCTGCGTCGAGGACAACTCCAACATCCTCGACGGCGGCACCGACGCGGTGGCTCCGAAGCTGATCGACGGCGGCGTCGACGGCGGCAACATCGATCTCGATGCCGGCGCGTGCGAGCCGCTGGATGCCGCCGCTGCGGCCGCGGCCGACTCCGGCACCATCCCGCTCGATTTCGGTCCGCTCGATCCGCCGCGCCTCGTGTCGGTCGCGCGCGACAACCAGATGGTCTACGTCGCCGACGACGGCCTTCCGCTCATCCACGTGCTCGATCTGTCGACGCCCAACGCGCCGCGTGAGCTCGCGCCGCTGCTCGCGACGAGCCAGCTCGATCCGTCTCGCGTCGTGCAGGTGAAGGAGATTGCGATCTCCCCGCCGACCCGAGAATTCAAGCGTTTCATCTACGCCATCGATCGCGGCGACGGCTCGATCATGGTCTACGACGTCACCGATCCGGCGACGATGCAGCGCACGCCGCTGTCCCGCCCGCATCCGGAGCTGAACCCGTTCCAGCCGCCGGATCGCATCGCGTTCAGCTCGCCCGCCGTGTCCGTCGCGTTCGCTCGTCACGACCTGCCGCTCGATCGCATCGGCGATCAGCAGCTCGCGAGCTCCGCCGCCGGCATCCTCTGCAATCCGAACCACAACGTCGACGGCAATCCCACGGGCGACCTCGGGTTCTACTACCGCGCCAACCAGCCCGAGCCCGGTGATCCGATCGGACCACGCCGCTTGCGCGGCATCTTCGGCTTCGCGACGCTCGCGAACGGGCAGGTGCTGCCGGTCGACGTCGACGATTGGGACGCGCCGTGCCGCCGTCCCGCGGACATGTCATTTGCGCGCTCGGACATCGCGCCGCCGGAGCCCCTTGCAGGCCCCGGTGACATCGACCCGTACCACGAGCCGAATTCGCAAGATGCCGGCGGCGACCCAGCCAGAGCCGCGCAGATCGCCGCGATCGACCTCGCGGTGACCAACGAGGCGTTCTTCCCGATGGCCGCGCCGCACACGCTGCGGTCCGAGGTCCTCATCAACGACGACCCCACAGCGGGCACGCAGATCCCTCGCCTGCAGGGCGCGCCGGTCGTCGCGGTGAACGGCATCATCCTTCCGCAGCTCGGGCCCGGCAGCGCGAACACGCCGCTCCTCGGTGGTCCCGCGTTCGCGACCGAAGACCCCCACGCTCACATCGATCAGGACTGGGCGGTCACGTACGAAGGCGCCATTCCGGGCTTCGACGGGCTCTCGGGGGTCATCACGAGTGAGGACAACTTCCTCTCGCTCACCGTCAACGCGCCCGAGGCGCGCTTCTGCTCGAAGGGCGTCGAGGACTGGGCGCTCGGCATCGAGCGCACCACCGAGATCGCGCGCACGCTCGCGAACCGCAACATCGCGCTCGCGCCGCGCTCCGAGCGCTTGATGACCGACTACGTCCAGCTCACCGAGGAGATCCTCCCGGCGAGCGATCCGTGGTGGACCTTCCAGACCGAGTGCTGGGCGCCCGCGCTCGACACGGCGGCGAAGCGTCAGGATGCATGCGTACGCACGTTCGGCAACGCAGCCGACCAGAGCACGCAGCGCGACTTCCCGATCGTCGAGGCCTACGACGATCGCGTCGTGCTCGGTCGCTTCTTCACGTCGGCCGACAACCACCGCGAGGTCGTCTACAAGGACCCGTCCAACGCCGAGAACCTCAAGCTCGCGAAGTGCTGCTTCCACAACCAGGCGCGCTTCCACGTGCGCACCGGCGCGCTCTGGAGCACGATCGGTCAGACGGTGGGCGGCGGCCCGGGCGTCGGCTTCCTCCACCATGTCTCGGCCGGTGACGGCGGACGTTGCGTGTCCTCGTGCGATCCGCGTGAGGCGCTCCTCAATGGTCGCCTCTTCACGAGCCCGCCCGGTGTCGGCGTCACGCTGCCGTCGCAGCGCAACAGCCCGCTCGCGATGCGCAACCCGATGTTCGCGATCTGGATGGCTGGCGGTGACCTCGGCACGCCGCCGGACCGCGACACGCAGTACACGTTCTCGACGCGCGGGCAGTTCCGCGCGCTCTTCGTGAGCGTTGCCGGCGGCACCATCTCGGTCAGTCCGCAATCGTCGCGCTACGTCGAGGCGCTCGGACAGCTTGCCGTCGTCGACGGCTCGTCGCAGGGCCTCGTGCTCATCGACCTCCGGGCCGTCACGGTTGCGCGCGCTCCGTACTTCTGACAGACATTCCTCGCGATGGCGAAGGCGAGCGGAGTGGATTCGCCGGGCATGCGGCAGTACCTCGCCGCCAAGGCCGCGCATCCCGATGCCCTCCTGTTCTTCCGGATGGGCGACTTCTACGAGCTCTTCTTCGACGATGCCGTCGTCGCCGCCAAGGCGCTCGACCTCACGCTGACGAGCCGCAACAAGGGCTCCCCCGACCCGATCCCGATGGCGGGGGTTCCGCACCACGCGGGCGCTGCGTACGTGCAGCGGCTGCTCGATCAGGGCTTCAAGGTGGCGATCTGCGAGCAGATGGCCGATCCCGCGACGGTGAAGGGCATCGTGCCGCGCGAGGTGGTACGCGTCGCGACGCCCGCCATCGCCTACGACGACAGCGCCGTCGACGCGCGCAAGAACCTGTTCATGGCTGCGCTCGACGTCGACGGTGCCACGGGCCGCGTCGGCATTGCTGCGCTCGACTTCTCGACCGGTGAGCTCTGCGCTTGTGAAGCCGACGGGCTCGAGGCCGCGCTCTCCGAGATCGTGCGCCTCGATCCGCGCGAGGTGCTGGGCGGCGTCGGCACCACCGACCTCGTGGAATCGGTGCGCGCGTCGCTTCCGCGCGCCGCCGTGCGTGAGTTGGCGGGCGCCACCCGCGACCTCGCAGGCGCCATCGCCATGCTCGACGGCGTGCTCGGCAAGGGCGAGGCACGGAAGGCGTGCTCGAGCGATCTCGCGCTGATCGCTGCGGCGCGCTGCGTGGCGCTCGCGCAGGAGTGCGAGCCGGGGCGCAAGCTACCGCTGAGCCGGCTCGTGCCCTACGAGCTCGGCGACACGCTCGTGCTCGACGACGCTGCGCAACGCCATCTCGAGCTCGTGCGTACGATGGATGGCGAGAGCGGGCGCGGCACCGGCTCGCTCCTCGCGCAGATCGACATGACGCGCACATCGTCGGGCGCGCGCCTCTTGCGACGGCGGCTGCTCTCGCCCCGCACCGACGTCGCCGAGATTCGCCGCCGCCTCGACGGCGTCGAGCTGTTCGTCACGCAGCCCGGCCTGCGCGCCGAGATCCGCGCGCGGCTCGACAAGGTGGCGGACATCGAGCGCCTCGCCGTGAAGCTCGCGGTGGATCGCATCGGGCCGCGCGAGCTGCTTGCGCTGCGGACGTCGCTCGCGGAGCTGCCGGGCATCGACGATGCGCTGGCGGCATGCAGGGATCCTGGCGTGCGCGAGGCGCTTGGGGCCTCAC
The DNA here is from genome assembly GCA_034666145.1 of Myxococcales bacterium. Lineage (GTDB taxonomy): Bacteria > Myxococcota_A > Polyangia > Polyangiales > Polyangiaceae > Labilithrix. The sequence continues at coordinate 5,922 of JAXDMI010000532.1, forward strand.
CCGCTCGGGATCGTGGCGCCAAGGCGAAGGATGAGGGCGCCTTCATCGATCGCGCCGTCGATTTGCACGCGCTACTCGAGAGCGCGATCGTCGACGACCCGCCCATTCGCGCGAGCGAGGGGGGCGTGTTTCGCGACGGCTTCGATGCCGAGCTCGACGAGGCTCGCACGCTCACACGCGACGGCCAGCGGCTCATCGTCGAGCTCGAAGGGCGGCTCCGCGAAGAGGCGCAGATCCCGAGCCTCAAGCTCCGCTACACGCGCGTCTTCGGTTGGTACGTCGAGGT
>JAXDMI010000533.1:0-3132 GCA_034666145.1 Myxococcales bacterium
GCTACAGCATGTGTGCGGTCCTCACGGACAAGACCGTCACGTGCTGGGGACCCGATCAGAGCCTCAATCCGTACGGCGCGCGCCCCGGCGATCTCTTCGTCGTCGAAGGCCTCGCCGGCGTCGTCGATCTGTCCGTCGCGACGTCGCACACGTGCGCGCTCGTCGAGGGGGGCGACGTCTACTGCTTCGGCTCCAACTACTTCGGCGAGCTCGGCGATGGCAGCACCGACAACGCGAAGAAGGCCGTGAAGGCGGCGTCGATCAGCGGTGCGAAGCAGGTCGCGACCGGCGCCGAGGTGACGTGCGCGGTGCTCGCGAACGGTGGCGTTTCGTGCTGGGGCATGAACGACATGGGCCAGCTCGGACAAGGCGACACCGACAAGCTCGTGCACTCGGCGCCGATGGCCGTCGCTGGTCTCGACGGCCCGGTACGAAGCGTGGACGCGTCGTCGGAAGCAGGCGTCGTCTGCGCGCTCCTCGAGAGTGGCACCACCAAATGCTGGGGTGAGAAGCTCGGCGACAGTGTCGGAGCAGCGACACCTGGAGCGAGCGCGCTCTCCGTCGGCTGGAAGCACGCGTGCGTGATGGATGATACCGGCGTCGTCTCGTGCTTCGGCGCGAACACCAAAGGCCAGCTCGGCAATTCGAGCACCGCACCACAGGCGACAGCGGTAGTCGCATCGGGCGTTCGCAACGCGACCGGCTTCGCAGTTGGCGGAAACTCGTCGTGCGCGGTCTTCGCAGACGGCTCGTTCTCCTGTTGGGGCGACGACACGCGCGGCCAGCTCGGCGGCGGGCAAATCGGGACCACTCGCCCGACCCCGGAAAAAAGGCACTTCTAGCGATCGGCACGACGACGCGATCGGCGACTGCGACGTCCACGCAACGTGCTCTGCAATGGACCGCCACGTGCACCCTGCAACGCACCTTTTGCGATTGGAGGATCCCCGTGAACCATTCTCTGCTGACGACCCACCACGCGGTCGAACGAATCCGCGAAGACCTTCGTGAGACCGGCGAGAACGTGCGCCGACTGCTGTTCGGCACGATGATCGCCACGTTCTACACGTTCGCGGACATCGCGAACCTCACGGGTCTCAGCAAGAGTAGTCGCGCACGACGCATTCAGCGGCGCCACGATCGCAGGGCGAGGCGCGACGCCGCGGCGAGGGCCGAACGACTCCGCTCCCGGATCCTGAACTGACGTCCCGAGGTGTCGTCACGCGAGATCGTCGGCCTCGGGGGTCTCGACACGAGCCTGCAACGCCATGAGGATGCGCCCCCACTTGGTGGTGCATCGCGCGAACGCGTCGTTCGTCTCGCGCCAATTGCGATGCGCGAAGCGAACGACCGTCTCGCGACCTTCCTGCGCGAAGGCGAACACGATGTCGGTGCCGATCCATTCGGGCGGACCGTCCACGCAGCGCCATGCCACTCCGCGGCCGTCGCTGATCGCGAGAGGGCGCACCGCGAGGTGGTTGTCATTCGTGCTCTCGTGCGCCCACCAAGGACGGAGGAGCTCGTCCTCGGTGACGGCGCGGAAGAGGTCCTCGGGCGATGCGCTCATACGGAGGCAGTGGACGATGTCGGCCATGGGCTTCTCTTTCTCTCCGTCAGAACGTGAACGTCAGAACGTGAACAGCGGGCCACCGATGCGCGCGCGACGTGAATCGCTCGAGCCCGACGGTTGCACGAGGTACCAGACGATGCCGCCGAGGAGCGTGACCGCGCCGCTGATGCCGATCGCGAGACCGGTGTTCGCGAGGCGCACGCCTGATTCGGCCTTCGCCAGCGAGGGATCGTTGGGCGTCGTTGCGCACTCCTTCGTCGACACGTTGCATGCAGCGGGCACGCTGCCCGTGCCGATGCCGTAGAGCACGCCGCCGGTCACCGCTGCGGCCGCGCCGATGCCCGCGAAGACGAGCGGGACCACCGAGCGCTTCGACTCCGCGACCGGCGGCTCGGTGAGCTCCGGGGTCTCGCGCTCGCGCCGCGCTTGCTCTGCTGCGCGCGAGCGATCGACGAACGTGGCCACGAGCAGACGACCCCGCTCGCCTTGATTGAGCACCACACGCAGCGTGGTCTCGCGGCCGTCGTGCACGTAACGAATGACGTGCTTGCCCGGGTCGATCTCGTACGACTTCCCATCGTCGAGCCGCGTCGCGACGATGCTGTCGTCGACGTAGACGGTGGTGTTGGGAAGATCGGCGGCGTTGGCGTCACGCGCGCCGAAGGTGACGCTCGGGACGAGCGACGCGAGCTCCTCGCTGAACCGCGCGCAGTCCTGCTGCACCACCGACGGACACGAGCTCTGCGCGCACGTGAGGAAGGTGCGACGTGCCTGTGCGAGCTGACCGCGCTCGCGGAGATCTTGCGCGCGGCTGTGAGCGTCGACGCACTCGTCGCGCGGACCCGCGAAGCTCGTGGCAGGCACGACGAGGATGATCGTCGCGAGCGCGAGCGCGGCAGCGAACGGGGCAGAGAGAAGAAACGACCGTCGCATCGACATGATTGGCTCCATGATCACAGGCAGCTCGGCTTGAAGACCTTCTTCGTGCCTTCGTAGAAGAACGGGGGATTGCAGTCGCTCTTCGAGCTCGAGCTCGACGAAGGCGACGTCGCGTTCGGCGACGACGCCGTTGCGGGCGGCGACGACGATCGCGTGAGGAGTGGACCGCGCTGCGGAGGCGGAGCTGGAGGCGGGGGCGGAGCGCGGAACGTCCGCCACTGGACCGCGGGCTGCGGAGGCGACGAGGACGAAGCAGCGGAGAGCGTGGGCGTCGGCGTGACCGGCGCCGGCGTGGTGGCGGCCGGTGCGCCGTTCGCCGAACCGCCGGCGGCACCACCCGCTGGACCGCCGGTATCGACGTTGTTGACCCCGAGCGCTCCCACCGAGGGCAGGACAGGCAATGTCACTGTGTCGTTCGGGGAGCCGCTATTTCCCTGCGTTCCGCTCGACGCTTCCCCCGGAGATGCGTCCGAGCCGCTTCGCCATAGACCGCCGACGAGGCCTGCGACGACGAAGAGCCCCGCGGAGATCCACGGCAGGTACCGCGGTCCGAACATCCGCGAGCGCCGGACCTGCCTTCCGAAGGTCGCGAGCGGTGACACTCCGAGCGCGCGCCGGAATGC
>JAXDMI010000534.1:0-3686 GCA_034666145.1 Myxococcales bacterium
AAGTGGACCTTCCAGTTGTCCTTCGACTCGACGTTGCCGAGCGCCGCCGCGACGCCGCCCTCGGCCATGACGGTGTGCGCCTTGCCGAGGAGCGACTTGCAGATGAGGCCGACCGACACGCCCATCGCGCTCGCTTCGATCGCCGCGCGAAGGCCTGCGCCTCCGGCACCGATGACGAGGACGTCGTGGGAATGGGTCTCGTACTTCGCGTCCGCCATGGTGCTCAGATCCTCAGGAGAAGAAGCGAATCAGATGAACTTGATGTCGGTGATCGCGCCCGAGGCGACCGACCGGATGTAGAGATCGCAGAGCGCGACGCCGAACAAGCTGACCCAGGCGAAGCCCATGTGGTTGCCGTTGAGCTTCGAGATGACGCCCCACACCTTGTAACGGAGCATGCCGAGCGGCGCCTCCGAGTAGCTGTTCACGTTGCCGCCGATGAGGTGCCGGAACGAGTGACACGACAGGGTGTAGAGCGAGAGGAACGTGCAGTTTGCAAGGATCACGAGCGACCCGACGCCGAGATGCGCGTGGCCCTCGAACGACAGCGACTTGATGAAGTCGTGCCAGAGGAAGACCAGGAACAAGAGCGCGAAGTACAGCGCGAACCGGTGCAGGTTCTGGAAGATGAGGAGCTTGCGCTCACCGTTGTATGCACCGTTGGGGAGCACCCGCGCCGCGCCGACCGCGCAGCCCGGCGGCGTCATCGCGAACGAGCGGTAGTACGCCTTGCGGTAGTAGTAACAGGTGAAGCGGAAGAGCCCGGGGAAGGGCAGGATCAAGATCGCCGGCGTGACGAACGGGATCCCGAGCCCCTTCGTCTCGAAGTACGGCGACGCGAGCGGCGACAGGTATGGCCCCACCGCGTAGAAATTCCCTTCGAACGCGCGGTACGTCGCGTAGACGACGAAGCTCGCCAGCACGATGAAAGTGACGAGCGGACCCGCCCACCAGTTGTCCTTGCGGAGCGTCTGGCCGAAGCCATTCAACACCGGCAAGTGCACGACCTTGTTCGCCATTCGCGCGACTCCTCGCCTGGACGCACCAGGCCTCAGGCGCTTTTAGTCCGAGGCCCTTCGCTAATGCAAGCGAAGGATTTTCGGACCCTTTTCGGCGAACGCTCCAGCTTCGGCGGCGACAGGCGCTCGATCGACGTCAGACGGGCCGGGGCCGCAGATGCCGATCGTCGCGTTGCAGCCGGCGAAGCCGCCGTGCTACGGCCGCCGAAGACCCATGACCGACTTCTTCGATCTCTCCCGCCACTTCACGCCGGAAGAGCGCGCCATCCAGAGCACCGTTCGCGCCTTCGTCGATGCGCGGGTCATGCCCGTCATCGGCGACCACTTCGAGAACGGCACGTTCCCGACCGACCTCATCCCCGAGATCGCACGGCTCGGTCTACTTGGGTGCAATCTGCATGGATATGGTTGCGCCGGGCTCAGTGAGGTCGGCTACGGCCTCGCGATGCAGGAGCTCGAGCGCGGCGACTCCGGCATCCGCAGCTTCGCGAGCGTGCAGGGCGGCCTCGTCATGTACCCGATCCACGCGTTCGGCTCGGACGCCCAGAAGGAGCGCTACCTCCCGAAGATGGCGAAGGGCGAGATCATCGGCTGCTTCGGTCTCACCGAGCCCGATCACGGCTCGAACCCCTCCGGCATGCGCACGAACGCCATCGACGACGGCGACTCGTGGGTCCTCAACGGCACGAAGCGCTGGATCACGAACGGCAACCTCGCGCAGGTCGCGCTCGTCTGGGCGAAGGTCGGCGGCGCGAACCAGGACGCGAGCGAGGTGCGCGGCTTCCTCGTCCCGACCGAGACCAAGGGCTTCGAGGCGCGTCTCATCCACAAGAAGATGAGCCTGCGCGCGAGCGTCACGAGCGAGCTGATCCTCGAGGACGTGCGCATCCCGAAGGACGCCGTGCTCCCGAACGTGAAGGGCATGAAGGGGCCGCTCTCGTGCCTGAGCGCCGCACGCTTCGGCATCGCGTGGGGCGTCATCGGCTCGGCGCGAGCGTGCTTCGACAGCGCGCTCGACTACGCGAAGCATCGCGTGCAGTTTGCAGGCAAGCCGATCGCGGCGCACCAGCTCGTGCAGGCGAAGTTCGCGGAGATGCTCACGCAGATCACGTCGAGCCAGCTCATGGCGCTCGAGGCGGCGCGCCTCAAGGACGAGAAGAAGCTCCGGCCCGCGCACGTCAGCATGATCAAGCGGCACAACGTGCGCGCGGCGCTCGAGATCGCGCGCACCTGTCGCGACATCCTCGGCGGCAACGGGATCACGCTCGAGTACCCGGTCATGCGCCACATGTGCAACCTCGAGACGGTCTCCACGTACGAGGGAACGCACGACATCCACACGCTGATCCTCGGCCAGGACATCACGGGCATCGCCGCATACGAGTGATGACGGCGCACCGGTCGCCGGTGATACGCTCGGTGTCGTGAGGCGGATGCACGCGCGGGCATGGCTGGTGTGTGGCGCGCTCGCCGTCACGTCGGCCGTCGGCGGTGCGCTCGGGGCCTGCTCGAACTTCTCCGGCGACACCAGCGCGCCTGCCGGCGCCGACGGTGGCAACGATGCGCCAGCGAGCAATCCCGACGCCGAGCCCGGCGTCGACGGCGCGACGGTGAACGAGGCGTCCACGGATGCGGGCGTCGACTCCGGTCACGTTGCGCGCTTCATCCTCGGCTGCGGGATGACGGCGTGCACGATCGCCGGCGACGTCTGCTGCAGGGACTACGGGATGACGGCGCCGGCGGGCTTCTCGTGCGCGCGCGCGAGCGACATCTGTCCGGTGAGCGGCGACCTCCGTTTCACGTGCGACGACAACGATGACTGCACGGTGCTCGGCTTCCCCGGCAGCGTCTGCTGCGGCACGCTCTCCACGAGCGGCAACGCCTACTTCCTCGGAAAGACCGAGTGCTCGCTCGCAGACAACTGCGTGGGTCCGGCCGAGGTGCGGCTCTGCGATCGCAACGTCAGCGGCCAGTGCCCGACGGGCAAGCCGTGCATCGATCGCACGACCTATCCCGAGCCGAACGACGGAGGCAATCTATGGTCGATCCTTCCCTCGCTCGCGGCGTGCGCTCCCTGAGCGGATGGCGTCATCGTCGTCGTCGTCCGGCGTGATCTCATCCGGGCTCGCGCTCGTCTCGACGCGCACGTGCGGGGCCACCGTCTCGACCTCGCGATAGCCGCTCGTCGCGTGGCGTGCATCGTCGAGGAGCTCGTTCAGCTCGTCGGCGACCGCCGTTGCGCGTTCGCGCGTCACGGGTGAGAACATCGGCGTCTTCGCTCCTCGCGAGTGCAGCTGAGCGCCGGCGAGCGGAAGAGGAAGCCGGAGTCGCTTGGGCGAGCCGCGCGTGACGAGGAAGACCGCATGACCCTCGCGCTCGTGGTCGTCGTCGAGGTCGGCCACGAACGCATGGATGTCGGCGATGGGGTGGTGGAAGCGGTGGAACGGCGGCAGCGGGCCGGTGGAGACGCGGAAGTCGGCGCCGTCGAACACGGCGGTGGTGGTGCCGAAGAGGACGCGCGCCGCGAAGTAGCCGAAGAACAGCGCTGCCGGCACTCCGACGAGGACGAATAGCGGCTCCTGTCGTCCCAGCATCGTGCCGGCGGCGTTCCACAGCATCGCGAACGTCCACAGCACCGCTCGCGAGCGCGGCGCGCGGACGATCGAG
>JAXDMI010000535.1:0-4142 GCA_034666145.1 Myxococcales bacterium
CGCGATCGGCGACGCCGGGCTCGATGCTCGGCCCGATGCTCGGGCTGATGCTCGGGCGGATGCTCGCGCCGACGCCGGGTCCCCGCCGGTCACGCAGCTCCTCACCGAGTCCGAGTTCGGCGACGACGACCAGCGCGAGCGTTCCGAGTACACGGTCGAGGATGACGTCGGCGTCGTACGTCTGGCCGCTTCGGGGGCCATCGCGCTCCGCGAGGTCCGCAGCGGAGCGCCTGGAGCGCTCCACAAGCTCAGGACCGTCATCCCTCGCGACGACGACGTCGTCGCCGTCGACGCAACGCCACGCGTCGTCGTCATCGTGTTCAGCGAGGACGTCAGCGACGCCTGCGCGAAGGACGGCGGCACCACCAGCACCGTCGGCTCGACGCGAGTGAAGGCGCTGCGCGTCGATCGCACGACGTTCGAGGAGTCGATCGTCGAGCTGTCGCCGGGCATGTGCGCGCGTGAGGTCGGCCCGTTCTTCACGGGCGCGCAGGGCGACGGCGTGTCGGTGGCGTGGGTCGAGCGCGTGCCGATCGCCGGGAAATCAAAGGCTCCCATCGCTGCGCTGGCCCATCGCCTGGTGCCCGCGGCAGGACCCGCACCGGAGCTCGTTCGCGTCGATCAGCCTGCCGATGCGCTCGTCGACGCCGCATGCGACGGCACGCGTTGCTACGCCGTCGCCCTCGCGCGCCGAGCCGGGATGGACGCGATGGTCCCCGGGCTCGCGAAGGTCATTCGCTACTGAGACGTGTCGGACGCGTCCGCGTCTTCAGAACGAGCCGGACAACGTGAAGCCGCCGGTGCCGAAGCCCGCGTACGGCGCGAGGACCGGCAGCGTGGTCGGTCCCGTCGCAGACTTCGAGCGCTTGCTGTTGATGATCGGGACGGCGATGAGCCACGTCGCCGCGAAGGCGCCGCCGACGATCATCGTCACCACCGACACGTTCGCGATCGTCGCGTTCGTGTTCACCTTGTCGTTGTTCTGCTGGAGCGTCGTGCAGGCGCTGCTGAAGTCGGCCCTGATCGTGGGCGTGGGGTCGCTGCAGACGCCCTTGGCATCAGGGACACCGTTGTGGTCGCCGTCGTAGTTGCGCTTGATGGCGGCATTGCGAATCTCGGCGGCGACCGAGTCGGCCTTCGACTGAGCGTCGCTCTTGAAGATCGCGAAGACGATGGTGCCGACGAGGCCCACGGCGGCGACGCCGATGCCGACGTAGCCGGGCCACATCGGGAGCGGCTCCTTGCGGTCACCCTCGGCGGGCGGCTCCGTCACGACGGTGTTGTCGGGCGGCGGCGGATTCACCGGAGTGGTGGTCGGAGTGGGGCCCGGCACGGGAACGGGCACGGGAACGACAGCCGCCGCACCGCCACCGAAGCGCGCTTGGACCTTCTGGCCGGCGTTGGCCGTCACGCGCACGGTCTCGTTCGACGAACGCAGCGAGTGCGCACCGGGCTCGACGTCGATGGGGTCGCCGAAGGGAGTCGTGCCGAGGCGCTCCTTCTCGTCGAGCGTGATCTCGGTGCCGGCGGGAGCGATGACCTCGATGCGACCGAGCTTCTGGCGAACCTCGGCGAGACCGTTCTCGGCGTCGGTCTTCTGCGCAGGGCTCGCGGTCGTCGATTCCTTGATGAACTGCTGGAAGTACTTCGCGGCCTCGAGCGGATGCCCCGCCTTAGCGCTGCTCTGCGCGAGGTTGAGGAGCACCGCAGGATGCTTCTTCAAGGCGTAGGCCTGGAGGAACGCGAGGCGCGCGTTCTCGAATTGACCCTTGTCGTAGAACTCCACGCCTTCCTTGAAGCGCGCGCGCGCTTGGATGGTGACGGGATCGTCTTGCGCTGCCGCACGGTGCGGAACGCTCGACGACAGGAATGCTACGAGGACGGCAGCGGCGATTCGGCTCGTCTTCATTTGAATGAGCGCCGGTCGGATGCAGACGCAGGTGCCACCGGGATGGTGGCGCAGCCGCCGATCAGAACGGGTTATCGCGGACGATACTACCGTTGGCGGGCTTCGGTGGAGTCTTCGGTGTAGCGGGGGGCGTCGGAGGTGCGGCGGCCGCCTGGGGCTGGGGCGCCGTCACGCGCGGGCGTGGCTCGGACCTGGGCTGAGGAGCGGCCGCGACGTGGGCCGGCGGCGCCTGCGGGGCCGCCACGGGAGCAGGAAGCGTGGCCGGCGGCGGCGGATCGACCTTCGCAATCGCGGTCGTGGTCGCGGTCGCGGCAACGGTGGGCGTCGGCGGGGTATCGACCTTCGGCGGGGGCGGCGGGATCTCCGCGGTGGTCACGGCCGGACCGGTCGCGTGCTGCTCGACGACGGTGGGCTTCGGATCCTCGCTGAGCGCGAATTTCAGGAACATCCCGAGCCCTCCGGCGAACAGGACGCCACCGAGGACGAGATAGACCATCTTGCTCGACTTCTTCGGGACGAAGTCGTCGAGGTCCTCGCTCTGCGGGCGGCGCGCGCCACGCGCGGACGGGCCCGACCGCGCCGAGGCCGCGAACGGATCGGCGCTCACGACCGCGCTCCTCGCGGCGGGCTGCGCCGGCGGCGGTCGAGACTGCGCCTTGCGCGCGTCCATCTGCGCGGGCGACGAGGGCATGATTTGCGTGCCCTTGACGCCCATCTGCGCGGCAGGCGCAGGGGGAGGGGGAGCAGACGGCGGCGCTACACGGACCGGAGGCGCGCTCGTCGTATCGAGGATGTTCTCCGGCTCGATGGCCTCGGAGCTCGACGCCGCCGGACGCGTGGCCGGCGCGTTGGCCTGTGGTGCCGTTCCGATGAGCGTCTGCTTCGCATGGAACGCGGGCGCGGGGCTCGGCTGCGGAGCTGCTTGGACGAGCGCGGCGGCGGTCGCGGCGCCCATCGCGGGCGCATCGACGAGCGTGGCGTTGGCCGGGCTGTCCGCATCTTCGTCGCCCGTGTCCCAGGCAGGGGTGAACGACGCCGCGAACTCCTCGGCCTGTTCGTCACTCAGCGCCGAGGCCGCTCGGGCGGCCGCGTCCGAGTCGCTCGCGCCTTTGCCGCTCTGCTGCATGGCCATCGATCAGAAGCGTAGCATCGGTGGCCGCGCTGGCCCACTCCTCACGACGCACTGCGACGTCACAAAAAAGCGGACGATCGCGCGCCTTTAGCGGCCTTTTTAGTCGTGAACGGCAGACACGCGAGGGGGGCCGGCGACCTCGGCCGTTGGTCAGCTCTGACCGAATTCCCGCTTCAGCGCGTCGTCCCACTCGTCGGCGACGCGCCCGACGGTGTCGAGCAGGTCCTCGAACTCCTCGTAATCGAGCCCGGAGAGCCGGCGCAGCGCGCGGACGAACACCTCGTCCTTGGCGGCGTCGATGGCGAAGGCGGCATCGGCCGTCGACAGGAACGACAGCTCGAGGAGCCGGCGATAGAAGCTCTCCCGTCCCGCCTTCGGCACGGCCATCACCGGCGCGAGCAGGAGCAGGAGCCCGTGGTCGTCGAGCACGTTGAGACCAATCGTCGCCGACCCCTTGCGGGTCTGCGTGTAGCCGTTCTCGTCGAGCGGCTGCAACGTGGTGCCCGCGCGCTCGGCGAAGCGCGCGAGGTACGCGTTGACCATCGCGGTGGCGTCGGGGAAGACCTGACCGGTCGAACGATCGGCGTAGACAGGACTGGCCGAGGTCGACGATGAAGAGGCAGGGTTGCGGGTCTCGGACACGGAGCCGATGATACCCTCTCGCGCGGTGCCGAGAAGAGAGACAGCGCGGGCCCTGCTCATTGCGGTGACGGTCCTCGGGACCGCCTGCTCGGGAGGAGGGCCCCCGGGCAACGACGCCGGCAGCGCCGACGCCATCAGCCGCGCGCAGGCCCTCGACAAGCCGTCCGCCGTGCTCCCCGCGCGTCCCGAGGTCATCGCGCTCGCGCAGTCCATCGAGGCCCTCGCGTTGAAGGAGGGGGCGGGCGCCCGCGCCGTCGAGCTGCACGCCCTCGCCGCGCATCTCCAGGAACGGATCTGGCGGACCGAGCACCGCGAACAAGATGCGAAGGAGGCCGTCGACCTGTATCGCTCCGCGGGACGCGATCTCGCGCTTCCCGGCGCTTGCGATGCCGCGGCGCGCGGCGCAAAGCTCGCCGGCGAGCTCGCGAAGGACGCCCAGACCACGTACGCGGAGCTCTA
>JAXDMI010000536.1:0-2596 GCA_034666145.1 Myxococcales bacterium
GGGATCAGTGCGAGCGCGAAGCCTCCTGCCGCGCGTCCCGCGGCGCCGCCGAGCTGGAAGCCGAAGCCGTTCAACGCGAGGTAGCGGCCGAGCAGGCCGGGTTTCGACAGATCGGCGATCAGTGCGTTCTGCACCGTGCCGTGGAAGCACTCGCCGAGCCCGAAGATCGTCAGCGCAAGCGCGAACACCGCCGTTGCCGCGGAGCCGGTGAACCACCAGCCGCCGGCGAACACGATCAGCCACGACACGGCCCAGATCGTTCCCTCGACGGTGTAGGCCGCCATGCGGCGGCGACCCTCGAGCCACTTCGCGACCGGAAGTTGCGCGACGACGATCACGAGCGTGTTCGCGAGGAAGCACAGCCCGATCCCGCGCTCGCTCACGTGCGCGGTGTTCTTCGCGAACGCGGGGAAGATGTCCCCGAGCAGCGAGAAGCCGACGGCGACGAGCGACGCGTTCAGCACGATGTAGGCGAGGAACGTCTTGTGCCGCAGCACCTGGCGATAGCCGGCGGCGGGCGCGTCGGGCTCGCGCGGGACGCGGGCAGGCGACGGCACGAACCAGAGCGCGACGATGTACCCGCCGAACGTCAGCGCGTCGATCAGAAACAGCAACTCGTACGAGCTCGGGTGCGACGTCGTTGCGATCAAACCGCCGACGACGCCGCCGACGCCGATGCCGAGGTTGTTCAGCACGCGCTGCATCGCGTAGGCGTTGTGGCGCGACTCTCGCTCCGTCAGCGCGGCAACCATCGTCGCGTGGCTCGGCCAGAACGAGCCGTTGCCGAGACCCGCGAGAACTGCGGCCCCGAACGCGGCCGGAACGGAGTGGACGAACGCGAAGCCGCCGAAGCCCGCGGCAGAGACGAGCATCGAGGCGACGAGGACGACCCGCGGGCCGAGGTGGTCGATCAGCGTCCCGGACAGAGGGCCGGCCGCGAGGCCCGCGACGGACGTCGCCGCAAGGACGAGCCCGGCGGTCCCGAGCGAGATCCCGCGCACGTTGTGCAGGTAGATCAGGAGGAAGGGAAAGACGACGCCGTTGCCGAGCGCGTTGAAGAAGCTCCCGGAGAGGAGCGTCCATAGCTGCCGCGAGAGTTGCGGGTTCAGGCTCGCGAGGTAGCGCCGCACCGGGCGAGGGTATCGTCGGCGGAGTGAGCGTCAGATGGTGGGCGATGCGTCCTGCACAGAGCCTCAAACCCGCGAGCTACGTGTGCCCGTTCTGCGACGGGATGTTGCACGCGACGAGCGAGCACGCGCTGATCGCGCCCGAGGGCGACGCCTCGAAACGGCGTCACGCGCACATGGAATGCGTCGTCGCGGCGCGCAAGCGTGGCGAGCTGCCAACCGAGGACGAGTTCAAGAAGCGCGCTAAGCGCTGAGGCGTTCTGCCACTTCGGCCGCGGAGGGCATGGCCGCGATCTCCGCCGCAATCCCACGCGCCGCGTCCCGATAGGCCTCGTCCTCGAGCAGTGAGGTGGCTGCCTCACGCACGGCGGTGGCGGAAAGCTCATCGGGCATGACAACGCGTGCGGCGCCTGCCGCCGAAGCGGCTGCTGCGTTTTCGAATTGATCCGCCGCATGCGGCACCGCGAGCATCGGCACGCCGTGCGCTAGGGCGCCGATCGTCGATCCCGATCCGGCATGTGTGACGATCAGGGAGGACCTCGGAAGGACCTCGGCCTGCGGGACGAACCGCTCGACGGTCGCGTTCACAGGGATCGCTTTCAACTCGGCCGGATCGTTCTGCCAGCCGGTCGTCAGGAGCACGTCGGCATCGAGATCCGCCAGCCCCGCCAGCAGGACGTCGAGCGTGCGCGTATTGCTCACGACCGTCCCGAGCGTCACGTAGATCAGCGGGCGGGTATCCGACAGTTCCGAGAGCTGCACGTCAACCGCGCGCTGTGGCAGAACGGTCGTGCCGTTCGGTGGCTGTGCCGAGTCGAGGCTCGGCGGCGCGATGTCGACGAACGGACCTCGGAACATGCCCGCGTGCGGCTCCAGTTCAACGCCGGCACTCGCCCACATCGCTGCGACCTCGACCGCGGCCGCGTCGATCGCGCTCCACGGGATCATGCGACCGAAGCTGTGGTGCACCGTCGTGATTCCAAGCTGCGCCCCGACGACAGGCGCGGCAAGCTCGGAGGCGTCGTGCACGATCAGGTCCGGTTGGAACGTTTCCGCCCGTACGCGCAGCTCGTCGACCCGCCCGGGAGCTTCGATGAGCGCGAAGCGCTGGGAGAAGACGAATCGCCGACGATCCGGGATCGGGAGCGTCTGGCTGTGCGCCTTCGCGGGAGCAAACCGTGCGTTGACCTCGTCCTCGTCGAGCCCGGTGGGCAGAAGCTCGAGCCCTGCGAGCTCGACCTGGCGCGCGTGGGATCCCGCGGCCGCAACGGCGACGGTGTCGCCTCGATCCCGGAGCGCCTGCGCAAGGGGCACGAGCGGAAGGAAGTGCCCGTAGCCGGACACGCAACTGAAGAGCACACGCATCGCACGATCCTACGGTGCGCCCGGCGGGATTCGAACTGGTGAGCTCTCGCTCCCTGCGGGGGTCAGAGGAGCCCTCCGTTCGACCGGGCGCAAGTTGCGTTGGG
>JAXDMI010000537.1:0-6756 GCA_034666145.1 Myxococcales bacterium
GTGTCGCCGTTGGTGTTCGCGGAGCGATCGATCTTCTCGCCGCGCTCGGGCGCGATGAGCGACGCGTTGGGCGCGAGCGAGCCGTCCTGGAAGAACGAGTCGATCTCCTCGGCGGAGACCTCGATCTCGGTGACGCCGTTCTCGACGTCGCCCTTCGCTTCGACGCGCTGGTTCTCGTACGTCTCGGCGAGCATGCCGAGGGCGTCCGCCCGGATGCGGAGGTTCGTGTCCATCGTGACGAACACGGTGGGATGAGCCACGTCCTCGTCGCGGACCTGGAACGCCGTCTGGAGGATGGCGTTGTCCATCGCCGACTTGTCGATGGCCGTCGGCAGCTCGGGGCGCTTGTTCGGGATGGCCACGCGGAGGAAGCCGCCCGAGCGCGTCTTCACGCCCTTCGAGAGCGACCCGCCGGTCTCACGGAGATCGTCGAGGAGACGCACGACATGGCGGGCGTTACGTCCTCGCTCCGAGCCTTCTCGCTTGAACTGGTCGACCTCTTCGATGACGTAGATCGGGATGATGACGTTGTTGTCGTCGAACCTGAAAATCGCGTTGGGGTCGTGGAGAAGGATGTTCGTGTCGAGGACGTAGTTCTTCTTCATCTTGGGTAGACCGCGCTCCGGGCGGGCGCGCGCGTGCCGGAGACGCGCCGTCCGATTGGCCGGGGTCGGACGTAGCCTTGGTACCCCTCTCTTGCAAGGAAAACGAGGCATCGGTACGCAGCCTCGCGTATCCTCGGGCAGTGAATCCCATGGCACGATTCCGCGCATGATCCAGAGGCCGGCCATACGCAAGCGCGGGCCCTCCGATCTTCCGCCCTGGCTCGTCCGCGCGGAGCGGCTCCTCATCGAAGCGGTCCGATCGGTCCGCCTGCTCGGCTCGGTGGTCCCTCGCAATGCTCCGCAAGAGCGCGCGCGAATCGTCGCTGCGCTCGAGGCCGGGCAGCCCGTCAACCCGCGCTGGACCTACGCACGCACGGATCACACGCTGCTTCGCAAGGCGCTCGCCCGCGCCGGACAGAGCCTCGCGGCAGAGCCGCATCCGTTTGCTCAGCTCTATGCGGCGCGAGCTCGTGAGCTCGAGGTCGAGGCAGCGCTCGCCAGCGAAGCGGGCACGGCGGTGCTCGGAGCTCTCGCGCGTGCGCGCTTCCGATCGCTCAGCCCGCAGGCGGCCGGCGAGGCCACCATCCTCGCGCGCAAGTGGATGGCCGAAGGACACGAGGCGCTCGCCGCTGGTGATTCCGGCTCCGGTGCGGCCAACGAAGAGCTCCTCCCCAGCGACGCGCCCGTTCCCGGCTCGCTCCTCACACGCATGCGTGAAGAGGTCGGTCGTCTCGCGCTGCCGTTCGCGGTCGTCGTGCAGCCTTCACTCTCCGCGCTCGCCGCCACCGGCGAGCGACACATCCTCATCGCCGCCGGTCGCATGACGAGGCACGAAGACGTCGAGCGCACCGTCATGCACGAGATCGAGGCGCATGCGATTCCGCGCACGCGCGCCGCGCAGGCCCGGCTCGCCATCTTCCAGATCGGCACCGCGCGTGGCATCGACGATCAAGAAGGCCTGGCGCTCGTCCTCGAGGAGCGCGGCAACTTCCTCTCGCCGCGCCGCAAACGCGAGCTCGCCGCACGTCATCTCGCCGTCGAGGCGATGGATGGCGGCGCCACCTTCGCCGACGCGCTCGACGCGCTCGTGAAGGAGCACGGCCTCACGGTCGCCGACGCCGTTCTCGTCGCCGAGCGCGCGTTCCGCGGCGGTGACGGCACGTCGCCCGGCCTGGGCCGCGAGCGCATCTACCTCGAGGCGTTCTTGCGCGTCGGCGAACATCTCAAGAAGAAGCCCACCGACGAAGGCATCCTCACGAGCGGTCAGGTGAGCCTCGACGCGATCCCGGTGCTCGGGCCGCTCGTGCGCAAGGGACGCCCGACCGAGCCTCCGCCGCCAGCTCGCGCGTGAGCACGGCCCGCACACTCGCCACGTTCGTCGTGGTGGCGACGTCGCTGCTCGGCTGTCCGGCCGAGCGGCGACCCGCGTGCGATCCGAGCTCCGCGGCCGGCGCTTCACAGAGGCTGTGCAACCCGCACTCCGTCGTCCTCGTGCGCCATGCCGAGAAGGCGGTCGCCGATGCACCCGACCCGGACCCCGACCTGTCGGCGAAGGGTCACGAGCGCGCGGTGCGTCTCGCGCGTTTGCTGGGCAAGACCGCGATCACGCGTCTCGTCGCCAGCGATACGAAGCGGACGCAGCAGACCCTCGCGCCGCTCGCCGAGCGGACCGGTAAGACCATCGACGTTCGACCGGCTGCGCAAGCGAACGATCTCGTGCGCGAGCTGCGTAACGCGCCACCCGGATCGACCACCGTGGTCGCGACCCACTCCAACGTGCTGCCGATGATCGTGCGAGACCTCGGCGGCGGTCAACTCCGCGACCTCACGACGGACGGCATGCTCCCCGACGACGACTACGCGCGCGTGCTCGTTCTCTCCGTGGGATGCAGCACGTCGGCGTCGGTCGTCGAGCTGAGCTCGGATTGAGCCGTCCACCGCGGTCGCTCTAACGCCGGCTGTCGGTCGGACCGGGAGTCCCCTTCGCGCGGTCGCGGCGGCCGGTGACGAACGCATAGCCGGCACACGCAACGACCGCGGCGCTCGGCGCGAACATCGTCGCGTGCCCGAGCCGAACCACGAGCAGCGCGCCTGCCATCGCGCCGAGCACGAACGTCGCCGCGATCGTGCCCAGCAACACGACCTTCGGCGCGGCCGGCTTCTCCGGCGTGTTTCGACCGAACGAGAGCTTCACGCCGATGCGCTCCGACACGGTGCCGCGCCACCATCGGAACCAGCGCGCGGCCTCGATACCCAGATCCGTGAAGACGCCCGTGAGGTGCGTCGTGCGCACCACCGCTCCGGACAACCTCGTCACGAGGCTGTTCTGCATTCCCATGGCTGCGCAGAGGATGGCGGCCTCGGCGTCCTGCACGCGAGGATGGGGAACGAACGTGAGGCGCGCGATGGTCGTGAAGAGCACGAGGAGCGCCGCCTCGCCGAGGAGCGCAACGCCATACGCGTACGCGGTCGTGCCGAAGTAGTTGCTCTCGATGGCCATGCTCGCGACGAACGCACCGGCGAAGAAGGCGAGGATCATCGGAAGCACCGCGGCGGCAGCGTCGTACTGCCTGTACGCGAGGTCGTTCGCGAAGCGTCCGACGTTGCCCGTCACGTGTGACGTGAACGAGCCGATGAGCACGAAGCCGGCGGAGTTGACGAACCCTCCGACGAACGCCAGGTATCCGGCCAGGATGCGATTCTGTCGTTCCGACCGGCCTGGACCTTGATGCTGGAACATCGGCTCAGGGCAACGTGCAGACGAACTTCGAATCGGTGTCGGCGGTCGCGCCGAAGCGCCTCAGGCGTGCGCACGTGTAGCCATCGCGACACGCGGAGGCGCCGGGATTGCACACCGCGAGACAGAACCCGCCGTTGGTCTTGAAGTCGGCGCAGAACGACTCGGGCTTGTCGGGCTGCGAAGGACAATCGCCCTTGCACGGCACGGTGCAGAGGCCGCCGGGATAGTTGGTGGCGCACGTCGCGCCTTCGACGCCGCATCCCGCGGTCGACGTGCACGGGTCGCCGATCCAACCGCCGGTGCCGCCGCCGCCGATCGGACCGGCATAGTCGATACCTGCAGCATACACGTTCCACAGGTTCCAGAAGAGCCACGACCCGCCTTGCGCATTGGCCGCGACGCGCGGGCGAAGGTCGTAGAGGGCCGCCGTCGCTTCGGTGGTCGGCGTGACCTTCTCGTTGTCGAGCGTGGTGCTCGTCTTGTCCTTTCCCCAACCGCCCGCCGTCGCGCCGTTGGTGCTGATGCTCTGGAGCGCCACGCGCAGCGTGCGCCCGAGACAGTCGACCTGACGATCGAAGCCGGCGAGCTCGGGCAGGCAGTTGTTCGCGTCGAGACACCCGCAACGGAACACGTACTCGACGCGCTCCGGCGGAAACGGATACTCCGGTTCCCCGAGCAGACCTTCGGTCGCTTCTGCCTCCACGAGGAACACGAGCGGGTTGAGGCCGTACGTCCGAGCGGCGCGCGCGATGGCGTCCGACGCGCGGAGCCCGTTCGACTGATACGTCTCGAGGAAGCTGGGGCGGTCGTACGGTGTCTTGTGCAGGAACCTCTGCACCTGCGTACCGTCGATCCCCGCGACGTCGATGAACGCGGCAGTGTCGACGATGGTGTTCTTGTCGAACGCCGTCTCGACGCCCATCGGCACCTGGAAGTCCTTGTCCTGGAGAGCTCCGTGACCGGGCGTCTTCGCGCATGCCGCTCCGAACGCGACGCACGTGGCCGACACGAGCCACGCGACCGCGCCGAGCCGAGATGTCATGATTACGAAGCGAAGCGACGACATGCGAAGGAGATCTCCTTGAGCATGCCGCGAACGGCGACCGTTCGCCAGGCCCGTCACCGGACGTGCAGCGGCACCACGATCCACGAGGCGCCGCCGCGATTGTCGTGAACGACGCCCCATAGCGTGCCGTCGCCCGGGTCCTTCGGCGCGCGATACGTGTCGTCGCTGTCCGAGATTCGCCCCATCTGGGTATCGAAGAGCAGTCGCGCTTCGTTGTCGAAGCTGCCGATGTCCGAGTACCAGTCGACCCAGATCTGCTCGTGGGGAACGCCGGTGCGCGTCACGTCGGAGGGGTTGAGCTCCCAGCTCGAGTCGGACACGCGAACCCCGAGCTTGATCTCCGGGCAGTCCCTCTCGTGGTCCGTGGTGCAGTGATCGATCGAGATGCCCTGCGCTTGGAGCACGTCCTGGCCGGCGAGCGTCATCGCCTCGATCACAGGGTTCGTGTTCGTGCGGTCCAGATACGAGTACACGCGCGAGATACCGATGACGTAGTCGCTCGGCGGCAGCTTCACGCCGTTCTCGTCGGTGCACAGCACGGGCACCTGCTGCGCGCCCCCGTTCGGATCGCGCGTCGCGAACTCGATGCGACCCGCGCACAGCACGTTGAAGACGATCGCGAGGCCGTACGGCGGCGATCCCTCGCGCGTCTTCACGGCGTCGACGGGCATCTGGAACGAGAACGTCGGGCCTTGCGGCAAGAACGGTCCGAGGTCGACCCCGGTGGGGATGCTCGCGAAGGGGTTGTTGCCCGCGAATGCGCCGCCGTCCGCGCTCGCTCCGGCATCCGCTGCGCCCGCGTCTGCGAAAGCGCCGATCGGGATGAGCGTCGTGGTGCCGGCACTGTGCCCGCCGTCGCCCGGCGGCGCGAAGCAGAGGTAGTAGAGGTCGTTCTGCGGGTTCAGGCAGAGGATCGGGATCCAATAGATCTTCGCGGGACGCGTGTGATCCTGGCGTGCGTCGGTGGTGAGCGCCTCGAGCGTGACCGTCTCACCGGGCTTCGCGTACGGCTTGTCCGCGCGGACGACGAACATGCGAACGCTGTCGACCTTGCTCGCGGGATCGAACCCCGAGTTGCCGCACGCGATGACGCCGAGCACACCGACGATGGCCGCGAGCAGAGCAAGCACGAAGCAGCGACGCGAGGCGCGTGCGGCGCGTGAGGCGTGTGAAAAGGGCAGCATCTTCATGTCAGAGCTCCCCCCGCAGACCGATGCTCGGCAAGAACGGAATGCCGGAGGCGTTGGTGCTCAGCGTGCTGTTGTAGTTGTAGCTGACGCCCTCGACGTTCGCCTGGTTGTAGACGTTGTAGATGTCGAGGTACGCGCTGAGCTTGACGATGCCGAGCTGCCACGACTTGTCGATGCGCACGTCGAGCTGGTGGAACGCCGGGTTGCGCTGCGAGCTCGGCGGAAAACCGGCGAGCGGCAGGTACGCACCGACCGTCGCATCGTAGAAGCCGTACGTCTGCGGCGTGTTCAGGCTGCCGGAGACGTAACGCAAGCGCGCGCCGATCTCCCAGCCGCGACCGAGTCGGTAGCTGCCGATGGCCGTGAGGATGTGCGTCTGATCGAAGTTGAAGAGCTTCTCCGGCTCGTCGGGGCCGTCTTTGCGCACGCTGCGCGAGAGCGTGTACGCGAGGAAGCCGAAGAAGCGCGCGTCGGGCTTGTAACGAAGGAGCGTCTCGATGCCGTACGCGCGACCTTCACCGACGTTGCCGAGGAGCTGCACCACACGGCGGTCGTACTGGCGGAAGAATCCTTCGACGGAGACCTCGATCTGCCGCGTGAGCTCTTGCTCGATGCCGCCGCCATAGTGGTTGGCGACGTTCGAGACGAGCCCGGGCGTGCCGAAGACGCGATTCGTCTCCTGCGGCTGCGGCGGCTGCGCGAAGCGACCGATGCCGCCCTTCAGCGTGGTGCGCGGGAACTCGCGATGGAGATCCTGGCGGACGACGAGCCGAGGCTGCACGTCCCACGCGCGCGTGTCCTTCGCGTAGTCGAGGCGAACACCGGGAATGATGCGCGTACCGGCCCACGGCGTGAGCTCGACCTCGTCGTAGAGCGCGGGACGGTAGATGGCATCCGAGTCGCTGAACGTGAGCGGAGGCTGGCTCCCGAACGGACCCGCCGGCGGTTGTCCCGGACGCGGCAGCGGCGGGAGTCGCAGGTCGATCGTGTACGGGATGTACAGAACGTCGAGACCGAGGTTGTTGCGGACGCCTGGCCCGAGCTTCTGCGAGAGCTCGGCGCGTGGGTTGATCGGGTACGACTGCAGGACGAAGAAGTTGTCGCCGATGCCGAAGTCGACGGCGTCCTTGCCGACCGCCGCCGTGATGCGGACCT
>JAXDMI010000538.1:0-4979 GCA_034666145.1 Myxococcales bacterium
GACCGCAAATTGACGTGTTCCGTGCGCGTGTCGAGCGCAGCTCGACCTCGGCACGCCTCTCGCTAGCTCGTGCAATCGACGTTCGAGAAAAACAAAACCGCAGAGCGGCCCCGTGACCGCCCTCTCAATTCTTCCAACCGGAGCATCGATCATGAACCGCTATCTCTCCCTGCTTCTCGTCCTCCCGATGGGTCTCTACGCCGCTTGCTCGAGCAAAGGCTCGGACACGACGGCCGCGAACAACGGTGGCACGCCGGGCACGGAGATGCCCGCGCCCGGTACGCCCGATCCGAACATGCCCGGCGCGCCCGGAGCTCCGGTGGCGACACCTTCGGAGCTCCAGAAGAACCCGATCGACGGTATCGCTCCCGCGAAGCTCCTCATCGACACGGGCGTCTACACCGACGGCCCGATCTGGAGCGCGAAGGAAGGCGTTCTCTTCTTCACCACGCCGCTCGGCGTCGGTGGTCTCTACCGTGTGAAGCCGGACGGCTCCGCGATGAAGGTGCGCGACGGAAACGCAGCCGCCGGCGAGGTCCCGATCGGCAACACGATCGACAAGGCCGGCAACCTCCTCTCCATCGAGTCGAAGAAGATCATGCGTGCGGGCGTCGCGGCCGACGCGGGCGCGCCCACGCCGGTCGCCACGGGCTACGACAACGGCGAGGCCGGTGTCACTCCGTTCGACACCCTCAACGACGCAGTGGTCTCCGCCAACGGAACGATCTACGCGACCGATCCCGGCTACTTCGAGACGCCGATCTCGAACCGCATCTACCACATCACGCCTGCGGGCAAGGCGACGGTGGTCGAGGCGTTCGATGACGTCCCGCAGCCGAACGGCATCGCGCTCTCGCCCGACGGCAAGTTCCTCTACGTCGGCTTCACGGCGCCGATCAAGGGCACGCCTCCGTTCATCCGCAAGTACAACGTCAACCCCGACGGCACGCTCGCCGAGCACGCGAAGTTCACCGATCTCGACAACGACTCGCTGCCCGACGGCATCGAGGTCGATCAGGCGGGCAACGTCTTCGTCGCGACGAAGGCCGGCGTCACGGTCTTCAAGGCGGACGCCACGAAGATCGGTGTCGTCCCGATCCCGGAGCAGCCCACCGCAATGGCGTTCGCGGGCGCCGATCTCAAGACGCTCTACGTGACGACCGGCGGAACGAAGATCTGGGAGCTCCACGTCAACGTGCCCGGCATCGTGCAGTGATGTCGCAGTAAGAAGCAGCCGTCGCGAGTCACGCGAACGACGAAGCCCGCGAAGCGATGCCGAACAAGGCACGCTTACGCGGGCTTTGACGTTCGAACGCGTCCGTGCGCATCGACGCCGATCCCCGTGACGTCGGGATCATGAGGTAAAGCGCCACGCACTCATTGCGGTGCGTGACTTATTGCTCAATCGACAGCAGTTTTCTCGATGCTAGGCTCGCCTCATATGAAGCGTCGAATCCTGTCCTTCGCATTGATCCTTGGCTCTCTCGGTGTCGTCTATGCCTGCTCGTCGAGTGACAGCACGCCCGGCGCCACCAACACGAATCCGGAGGCTGGCTCCAATCCGGAAGGAAGCGCCAACTCGGAAACGGGAACGGGCGACATGGATTCGTCCATGAATCCCGACTCGCCCGTCACTCCGACGACGGATCCCATCATGGGCACCATGGCGCCGAAGCAAGTCGCCGACGCGCTCGGTTACGCAGACGGCCCGCAGTGGTGGCAGAACACGCTCTACGTGACGCGTCCGATCGACATGCCCCCCGTCCTGCTCAAGGTCGACCTCGCGAACGGCAGCGTTGCCGAGGTGACGGCGCGCACCAACGAGAGCATCAACGGTAACTCCGTCGACAAGAACAACTTCCTCATCAGCGCCGAGAAGACTGCGGGCGTCACTCGGGCGGCCCCGGACGGCGGCGCGGTAACGCCCATCGCGACGACGTACAACGATGGCGACGGCGGCCTCGCTATTCCGTTCGACAACGCGAACGACCTCGTCCAGCAGACCGCCAGCGGCACCATCTTCGTGACCGATCCCGGGTTCGGGGTCCCGGCGGCGACGACGAACCACCTGGTTCGCATCCTCGGCGACGGCGGCGCATTCCTCGTCGAGGAGTTCCCCGACAACGCGCACCCGAACGGTATCGCTCTCTCGAAGGACGGCTCGACGCTCTACGTCAGCGTCTCGACGCCGATCCTCGGCACGAAGCCATTCATCAAGAAGTACGCGGTCAGCGCGACCGGCGCGGTCACCGGCGGCACCAAGTTCGCCGAGCTCCCGCACCCCACCGTCGATCCGACGGGCGTGGGCGCAACGAACGACGAGCCCGACGGCCTCGCCGTCGACGACAACGGCAACGTCTACGTCGCGTGGCGCCTCGGCATCAACGTCTACAAGTCGGACGGCACGCGCTACGGCGCCGAGCCCTCGATCGCCATCGCAACACCGAACCAGCCGACGAACCTCACCTTCGGTCGCGCGGATCGCAAGAGCCTCTTCATCACGACGTCGTCCGGCAAGATCTTCGAAGCCGTTCTGAACGTCCCCGGCCTGCTCCAGTAGACCGACTCCATCCCGTGACAACGGGCGTGCTCGACATCGAGCGCGCCCGTTTCATTTTTGTGCGCGGGAGCGGGAGTCTCAGCGTGTGCTGAGGAACGTCCAGATCGTCGCCGGCGCGCTCTGCCAGATCTGGTGACCGAGGCCGGGGACCTCGCAGTAGATCTCGGCAAGGCCGGCGGTGCAGCCGTCGTACGCGACGCACGGTGACGGCATGGTCGGGGCGGACGTGGTCTTGCAGCCGTCGACGCGCTGCCAGTAGTCGCGCGCCTTCTGCGCTTCGGGGACGTCGTCGTTGCCGCCGATGATCTGCATCGCGGGGATGGGCGCGCCGGGGCAGACGAGATTGCCGTCGTTGTCGTACTTCGTCGCGAGGCCGGTGACGCCGAACGGACCGCCGCCGCTGTGCGCGACGACCGCGTTGAGCGGTGTCTTGCCTAGGCACGCGTACTGATCGACGAAGTACGCGCCCTTCGAGAAGCCGACCGCAGAGATGCGCTTGGGATCGGCGCAATGCGTCTTCACGAGCTCCGCGGCCAGATCGTCGATGTAACCGACGTCCTTCGTGACGCCGGCGGCGCCGTCGATCTGCCACGTGTTCGCTTCGCCGTCGGGATACACGAGGACTGCGCCGCCCGCCGATGCCGCCTCGAGCCCGACGGAGCCGCGGATGCCCGCGCCGGTGCCGCCGTCGCCGTGGAAGACGAACACGAGCGCGAACGACTTGTGGTTGTCGTACGTGCTCGGGACGAAGAGCTCGTACGTTCGCTTCGAGCCGCCGGACATGATGCTCTGGGTCGACAAGCCAGGCTTCACGTCGGCCGCGCCGCACGTAACGCCGGGATCCGGCGGCGTGGTGGCGTCGTCGCCCGGTAGGGTGCCGCCCTCGTCGAGCGGGCCGCCGTCGGCCCCGGCAGTCACCGGGTTCTTGGGATCATCGCTGCACGCTGCGATGACGAGCACGATCGCGCCGGCGACGCCGAGCGCACGAAGGCCGGACGACGAACGCATGAGGTGATTACTCGACGACGACGATGTCGCCCGCTTGGAGCGTGAACGCGATGCTCTTCGGATCCTGCGAGCGCAGGTCCGTGTAGCGGAAACGCACGCGCTGCGGCAGCGACTTGCGCACCACGAACACCTTGTCGCTGTCGGCGTAGTCGTTGAGGCCGCCGGCGGCAGCGAGCGCGGTGAGGACGTTGGCGCCGGGCTCCATCTGGAAGATGCCGGAGTTGCGGACCTCGCCCACCACGGACACCTTGAGCTCGGTGCCTGCCTCGAAGGTCACGATGACCGAAGGCACCTTCACGATGTCCTTCAGGCGGTCCTGGATCTCGGCAGCGAGCTGCGCGGGGCGCTTCCCGCGCGCGACGATCTCTCCGATGACCGGGATCGAGATGCGGCCGTCGTTGCGGACGCGCTCCTTCGTCGAGAGCGGCTCCTGGTTGAAGACGCGGACGTTGAGCGTGTCGCCGTCGGCGATGAGGACGTCGCCGCCGCCCGCAGCCGAAGCCGGGAGGCTATCGACCCAGACGTAGGGTCCCGTCGCGCCGCAAGCGACGAGAGCGAGAGAGATGCCGGCAGCCATCGCGGCGGTCTGTGCAGTGTGCATGAAGCGACCGAGTTTCATATCGAGGGCCATCATACACGGTTCATCGGAGGGGGGGGCGGGCAGGCCCGCCGGGGGACGCCTGAGGGGCGCGAGAGCCCACCTGCGGCACTGGGGCCTCGACGATCGACCGGGCCGGCACGCTCTTGCTGAGCACGCATCCGGCCATGATTTTCGTGCCTTCGCCGACGACGATCGGGCCGTACAGCGTCGCGCCGATACCGACGTGGACGTTGCGCTCGAGCAGCGGTGCGCCTGGCTGCTTCGTCACCGGGTCGTTGCCGTACCCCAGCGTGACGTTCTGGAACAAGATGCATCCTGCACGCACTTTGGCGGCGTAGCTCACCGCAAGGCCGAAGCCGTGCACGATGACGATGCCCGGCTCGAGCTCGGCATCCCAGTGGATGTCCGACGCGAACGCATGACGAATCGACCGTGACATGAACTGCGCCCCGAGCCCGAGCCCAGCCTGCCGGAAGAACCTCATGACGCGATACGCAATCATGAGCTGGAACCCAATCTTCTTCACGGCATCCCCGGCGATGCTGGCTCGCCCCGTGGCCGTGGCCGTGGCCGTGGCCGTCCCCGTGCCCGACTCTCCCTCTCCTTCTCGCCCGTCGTACTTCTCCGCGTAGAACCGGATCATCCGATGATCCTCGCGCACCCCTTCGGTGAGCGTCTTCCACGCCGAGGCATCGCCGTGCTCACCGCTGCGGAGGAGCGCGACGCCGCGCTTGAACTCGCGGTACTCGCGCATCACGTCGCCCACGCCGCCCGTCTCCTGACGAACGCCGCGGTAGTACTGGATGCCGT
>JAXDMI010000539.1:0-2862 GCA_034666145.1 Myxococcales bacterium
AAGCTCTTGGCGTTGCTATGACGCCGGGCGAGGTCGCCTTCAACGTCTCCGCATTCGCGCACGCACAGCTGTCTGCGGTTGTTGCCGGAGATGCCACTATCCGGCGTCCGCTGAATGACTGGTCTGCCGCCGGCAGCGGCTCCTACCTGAGGTGGCGTTTCACGCTCAGCCCGTGACCGCTGGACGAGACGAGCGGCGAGCGCTCGGCGCGAATTCGGCGCGCCGTCGCGACGTTCGCTTACCATCGCGATCATGGCGGATGCTTCGACGCACGCGACGATTCTCTTCTCCGCACCCGATCGGCCCGGGCTCGTGGCGCGGCTCTCCGGGTTCTTCTACGAGCTCGGGCTCAACATCCTCGCGGCGTCGAACTTCACCGACGTGCACGGTGAGCGCGGCGCGCGCTTCTTCATGCGCATCGTCGTCGACCTCGCGGGGCTCGCATCGCCCGCTGCGCAGACCAAGCTCGGTGATTCGGCGACGCGCAGCACGATGGCCGCGGCCTTCGGCGATCGCATTGCAACGCCGCTCGAGGGGGAGTGGTCGATCGGGTACAGCGATCACGTCGCACGCGTCGCGCTGCTCGTGACCAAGGACCCGACGTGCCTCTACGACCTCGCGCTCCGTCAGAAGCAAGGCGAGCTGCCGTGTGAGCTGGCGCTCGTGGTCAGCAATCACGCGGCGCTCGAGCCCGCCGCACAGGCCTTCCGGCTACCGTTCTATGCGCTGCCCGTGACCGCGGACACCAAGAAGGAGCAGGAGCGGCGCGTCCTCGAGCTCATTCGCAAGCACGACGTCGAGCTCATCGTCCTCGCGCGCTACATGCAGGTGCTCAGCGACGATTTTCTCCGCGATGCGCCGCCCGTCATCAACATCCACCACGGGTTCTTGCCCGCCTTCCAGGGCGCGAAGCCGTACCACCAGGCGCACTCGCGCGGCGTGAAGCTCATCGGCGCAACCGCCC
Organism: Myxococcales bacterium; assembly: GCA_034666145.1. GTDB lineage: Bacteria > Myxococcota_A > Polyangia > Polyangiales > Polyangiaceae > Labilithrix. The sequence goes on from JAXDMI010000539.1 coordinate 965, forward strand.
ACTACGCGACCAAGGACCTCGACGAGGGGCCGATCATCGAGCAGGACGTCGAGCGCATCACGCATGCGATGGGTCCCGACGAGCTCGTTCGCGTGGGTCGCGACGTCGAGCGCGTCGTTCTCGCTCGTGCCGTGCGGGCGCACCTCCAGCGGCGTGTGATCGTCGAGGGCCGGCGCACGTTCGTGCTCTGACGCGGCGCGCGGCTCGGTGAGGCGCGGCCGGCCGTGGTGAGCTAAGGTCCTCTCGCGATGTCCGCCCTCGAGCCCCCCTCCGGCACGATCCAGCGCTGGGCCTGGGATTACGTGCTCTCGAGCACGCTCGAGGCCAAGCTCTCGCCGCCGCCCGTCCCCGACGCGTGGGAGGAGAGCCCGCCCGTGCGCCGTCTCGAAGCGCCGGGCCGACCGCCCGAGCTGCGCATCGTCACGAAGGCCGCGAAGACGCGCGGCCTCCGCTCGCCGCATGGTCGCGCGCGGGCGCTCCACACGTTCCTCCATCACGAGCTCCAGGCCGCGGAGCTGATGGCGTGGGCCATCCTCGCGTTCCCCGACACGCCGGTGGAGTTCCGCAGCGGCCTCGTGCGCATCGCGCTCGACGAGATCCGCCACATGCACATGTACGCGAAGGAGATCCGCCGCCTCGGCCACGAGGTCGGTGAGTTCACGGTGCGCGACTGGTTCTGGGAGCGCATCCCTCGCTGTCCCGACCCTGGGTCGTTCGTGGCGGCGATGGGCCTCGGCTTCGAGAGCGCGAACCTCGAGCACACCGCCTCGTACGCCGCGCGCTTTCGCGAAGCCGGTGACGAGGACGGCGCGCGCGTCCAGGAGATCATCGGTCGCGAGGAGATCGCGCATGTTCGCTTCGGCGCGCGCTGGTTCGAGACCTTCCTCGGCGACCTCGAGTTCGACGCGTGGCGCGCGGCTCTCCCGGCACCTCTCTCGCCGCTCTTGATGCGCGGCCGTCCCATCCAGCGCGAAGCACGAAGGCGCGCGGGGCTTCCCGAGCCCTTCCTCGATCAGCTCGACGCATGGCAGCCCGACGATTTGCCTGGGTCCTGAACCTCGACGCGGACCTCGAGCTCGCGAGCCCGCGCGCGCACGGCTACACGCCGAAGCGCACCGTGCTCGAGGCGATGAAGCCGTACGTCGCGATGCTCGCGAAGTCGTCGCTGCTCGGTGCCGAGGATCGGGTCCTCGACGATGCGTTCATGGCGCTATCGGCGAGCGAACGGGCTTCTTTTACGGGGCGCGCGTTCTCTCCGACGCCGCGCGCCGTCGCAGCTCTGCGCCGCGCCGGCGTCGAGCCCGAGCCGCATCCCGGCGTCGAGGTGTTGCGGCGCGTGAACTCGCGCGCGTTCTCCGCGGCGCTGGGGCAGACGCTTCCCGGCGCGACCTTCGTCACCGATCTCGAGGCGGCGCGAGCGGTCTTCGCAGAGTCGCCACCGATCGGCAACGGCTGGCGCGTGAAGCGGAACTTCGGAATGACGGGACGCGGGCAGCGCGTCCTCACGCGCGCGGCCGACGACGCCGATCTCGCCTTCCTCCGCGCCGGTCTCGCGGAAGGCGGCGTGCAGATCGAGCCGAACGTCAGCATCCACGCCGAGTACGGCATTCACGGACGGATCGCCGCCGACGGCGCGGCTTCTCTCGGGGTCGTCGTGCGGCAGCTCTGCGATGCGCGCGGCGCTTGGCTCTCCACCGTGCCGCTGACGTCACTCACGCAAGATGACCTGGAGACCGCCGGCGCCATCGCCGTCGAGGGGAGGCGTGTCGCCGATGCGCTCGCCCGCGCCGGCTACTTCGGGCCGTTCGGCGTGGATTCCTACGTCTACCGCAGCGAGAATGGCAATCTCGACATCCAACTACGCAGCGAAATCAATGCTCGCTATTCGATGGGATATG
>JAXDMI010000540.1:0-4213 GCA_034666145.1 Myxococcales bacterium
GATCGGCCTGCATCTCGGCGGCGGTCGCGTATCGCTGCGCGGGCTCGAACGCGAGCGCCTTCATGCAGATCCGCTCGAGGCTCTCCGGCACCGAGGGATCCACCGAGCGCGCCGAGGGGATCGAGCCGCTCAGCAGCTGCGCCAGGATCTGCACGTCCTGCATGTTGTTCCAGAGACGCCGGCCCGTCGCCGTCTCCCAGAGCACGACGCCCACCGCGAAGAGATCCGCGCGCGCGTCTACCGCCTCCCCACGCGCCTGCTCCGGAGCCATGTACGAGAGCTTGCCCTTCATGTCGCCCGTCGCCGTCACGGCCGACGAGTCTGCGGCCTTCGCGATACCGAAGTCGCAGAGCTTCACCTCACCGGAGTACGTGACGAAGATGTTGTGCGGGCTGACGTCGCGGTGCACGACCTTCAGCGGCCGACCTTGGAAATCGAGGAGGTCGTGCGCGTGCTCGAGACCCGTGAGCACGTTGGACAATGCGAAGTACACGAGCGGCGAGGGGAGCACCTTGCGCGCGCGGCTGAGCGGCTGGCCCTCGAGGTACTCCATCACGATGACCTGGCGATTGCCGTCCTCACCGACCTCGTACGTCTGCACGACGTTGGGATGATTGAGGCGCGCAGCGAGGCGCGCCTCGTCGAGGAACATCGAGCGGAACTCCGCGTCCTGCGCGAGGTCAGGACGTAGCTCCTTCAGCACGACCAGCTTCGTGAAGCCCTGCGGACCGCGCGCGGCTGCGAGATAGACCGTGGCCATGCCGCCCCGCCCCAGCTCTGCGAGCCGGCGATAACGACCGATGGTCTGCTCCCCGATGACCTCCATGAACCCCGGGCGAATCGTAGCTCATCTCGCCAAACCGCGCTTGCGCGCCGGCGGGATCACAGGGATGACCGCCGCATGCTCATCGTCCACCACCTCGAGAGCTCACGCTCGCAGCGCGTCCTCTGGCTGCTCGAAGAGCTCGGCGTCGAATACGAGATCAAGCGCTACGCGCGCGACAAGAAGACCATGCTCGCCCCGCGCGAGCTGCGCGAGGTGCATCCGCTGGGCAAGTCGCCGATCATCACGGACGACGGGCAGACGATCGCGGAGTCCGGCGCCATCGTCGAGTACCTCGTCGAGCGCCATGGCAACGGTCGCTTCGTGCCGGCGGCGGGCACGCCGGAGAAGCTTCGCTACACGTACTGGCTCCACTATGCGGAGGGCTCGGCGATGCCGCCGCTGCTCCTCAAGCTGGTCTTCGAGCGCATGAAGACCGGCCCGGTGCCGTTCTTCGTGCGGCCCGTCGTGCGCGGCATCGCCGACAAGGTCCTCGCGATGTTCGTCAATCCGCAGCTGAAGCTGCATATCGAATACATGGAAGCGCACCTCGGCAAATATCCCTGGTTCGCCGGACAGGAATTCTCCGCGGCCGATATCCAAATGAGCTTTCCTCTGGAGGCCGCGCAGTCGCGCGCATCGGAGGGGCTCGAGACGCCGAACATCACCGCGTTCCTCGAGAAGATCCACGCGAGGCCCGCCTATCAGCGTGCGCTCGAGCGTGGTGGTCCCTACGAGTTGATGCGCTGAGCGACCCGCCGTGGACCGCGTGCCCCGCGCTCAGACCGCAGCGCCGGCGTTCAACCAGCGGACGATCTCCTCGACGTGCGGATCGTGCACGCCGAGCTCGACGAGCGCGTCCTGGAGGCGCAGGACGTAGTCCGCGTTCGCGCCGCTCGGCCCATGGCTCTTCGCGACCCATGCGGCGATCTCGCGCTCGTGCAGCGGGCCGAGGAAATGCGGGTTGGTGGCGTCCGCCACGTAGACGAGCGCCTTCGCGAACGGAGCGCCGTCCGGCGCGTCGAGGACGTCGCGATGCAATCGCTCGAAGCCCGCCGACTCGCGATGATCGAGCGCCTTCAGCACGACGTCGGCCTCGGCGGGATCGATCCGGTACGCGACCCCGCCGCACGTCTCGCCGGGGGCGGGGACCAGCGTGACCACGCGGCCTGGTGCTCCGGGCACGCCGCGATGGTCGGGCGAGCCTTGCCAGAATCGCCGCGCGAAGCCGGGTAGGAAGGCGGCGCGCCGCTCCACGTACGCGAACGAGGGGCGGAAGATGAGCGAGCCATAGGCAAAGATCCAGAGCGGGTCGACTCGTACCATCTCGTGGCCGATAGCGTAGCGCTCGAGCGGGCCTTTCCGGCGTTCGTTTGGGTCGGCCACGTGCGACATGCGACGATGGCGTCATGGCGAAGCCCGACCCGCGCGCCGACCCCGTCTCGAGCCCGCCGAGCGCGAAGGATGACTTCACCGTCGATCGCGTCGCGGTCCCCAAGGACGCGAAGAAGGCCGAAATGGAGCTCGATACGTCGGCGCCCCCGGAGCAAGCGGACAAGCCCGAGAAGGCGGACAAGCCCGAGAAGGCGGAGCTGGAGCTCGACACGAAGGCCAGTGAGCCGCCGCCCGAGAAGGCGGTCGAGAAGCCGGCCAAGAAGATCACCAGCCAGGACCCTCGCTACGAGCCGCTCGAGAAGCTCCTCGATCTCAACGACTGGAAGAAGATTGGCGCCGAGCTCGGCCCGATGAGCGACGTCGGCAAGCTGCCGCCCAACCTCGGTCTCCTCGCCGCGCTGGCGCACAACGAGAACGCGAAGGACGGCGATCCCGAGGCTTCCGCCGCCGCGATTCGCTGCATGGCCGGCCTCCTCGGCGTGAGTGACGACAGCCCGATCGCGCGCGTCCTCGCGCGTCGCATGCTGCGCAAGAATCCGGTGAAGCTCACCGAGCGTCAGGCTCCGCCGGCGCGGACGTCGTTCTTCATCGTCCTCATCACGCTCGCGCTGGGTGGCGGCGTCGGCTTCGTTGCTTCCGCGGGTAGCTGGCACGCCGTGCTCCATCTGCTCCATCTGCGCTGAGCCGCACGAGGGAGACGGTACGAGACGCGTCAGCCGTTCTCGACGATCTTCGGAGTACTCGCGAAATTACCCCAGAATCGGCTGTATTCGAGGATCAGCGAATACCCACGATTCGGGCTCAACGTGATCGGATAAACCCGATTACGCGAGATACCGCCCATATCGATGAAGACCGTGATCTGGTGATGACCGGGGTAGACGGAGAACACGCGGTCGAGCCCCTGCTTGAAGCTGCCATCGTGCGCCGGATGTCCGTCGATGGTCACGATCAGGCGCGCGTCGACGAGGAAGAAACCCGGCGGCGGAAACGTGATGCGCAGGTTGGGCGGCGGCGGCGGGGCCTGGTTCATCGAGCTAGGTAGCTTTTAGCGGAGCACGGCTCGAGCGCCACCAGATTCCCGCGAGGAGCAGCGCCGCGCAGGTCACCGCTGCGATGACGTCGAACGCTGCGCTCCATCCGTGCCGCTTCGACACGCTGCCGAGGACGATCGCCGCCAGGCTCGCGCCGACGTAGCCCACGCCGTCCACGATGCCGGCCGTCGTCGACGCGCCGCGCTTGCCGGCGACGTCGAGCGTGATCGCGCCGCCGAGGAGCGAATACGGGCCGAGCAGGAAGAACCCCGCGAGCCCGATGATTCCGGCAGCACCAAGCGGATCGGTGACGTGCGCGTGTCCCAATGCGAGCACCGCGAGGAGCAGCGCGCAGAGCGACGCCGTCATGATGCCGGCGCGTCGTCCCGGGCCCCAGCGATCGCTCAGGCGACCGATGATGAGCGAGCCCATCATGCCCGCCGCGCCGAAGAATGCGCTCTTCGCGATCGACCCCGACAGCGCGGTCGTGCTGCCCGCTGCGGTCGCGACGTCGAAGAGATACTTGGGCGTCCACGTCATGAAGCCCGCGCGCACGAACGTGAGGAGGAACGAGAGCACCACCGCCATCCAGAAGCCGCGCTCTCGCATCAGTCGTAGGAGGAGTGACCGGAAGGCCTCTTTTTCCTCTTCCGCGGCCGCTTCGAAGTTCAGCTTCGCTTCGGCCTTCCGCGCTGCGCTGGCCCGCGAGCTGACATGGTGCGGGCTACCCTTCAGCCCGAGGACCACGAGCACGAGCACGCCCGCGAGCAGCAGCGGATTGACCACGAAGAGCGTGCGCCATCCTGCGCCGAGGTGCACGAGCCCCGCGCAGAGCAAGAGCGCGGCGACGTTGCCGACGTCGTAGCTCGTCGACACGATGCCCATGACCGTGCCCGTGCGCTCGGGCGGGAACCAGCGCGCGACGATGTGCACGATGCCGCCCCAGCCGCCAGACTGCCCG
>JAXDMI010000541.1:0-7574 GCA_034666145.1 Myxococcales bacterium
CGAAGTGCCCGAAGCGCGGGTTGTACGTGGTGACCTCGACGCCCGTGACGGTCGCGAGCTGCTTCGTCAGGCGCAGGACTTCGAGCGGTCCCGCGTAGTCGCCGACGATGTTGTGCTCGGTGGGCACGGCGAAATCGACGCCCGCAGAGACGAGCGACAGCACGCGATCCTCGGGCGTGACCGGCGAGTCGAAGCTCGGTCGCGCATGTACGTGTAGATCGCATCCAACGACGCCTGGCGTTGGGACGACGTGACGGAGCGCGAGGTCCACGCTCTTCGCGTGCCCGCTCTGCACCTCCACCGATTCGGCGTCGATGCTCCACTCCATGCCCTTGGTGGCTGCGACGCGATACTTGCCGGCGGGGAGCGGGGTCGCCACTTCGCCCTCGAGCACGTCCATCAGCGGTCCTGCGCCCGACGCGCGGTAGTCGGGACCGAAGCTGGGATCGATCGTGCCTTCGATGCCCTTGACGATGAGCCGCGCGACGATCGGCTGGTTCGTGTCGGCATCGATGATGCGGACGTGCAGCTCGCCGCCCGGCGAGACGTCGAGCTTCAGCTCTGACGGCGTACCCGGCGTATAACGGACCGGCGCGCTGGTGTGCGCGGCCTCGAGCGCCGCGAACCATTGCACGGTGCTCATCGGCGCATCGATCGCGAATCGGCCCTGCGCATCGACGGCGACGCGGACCTGCGGGCGACCGTCCTCGTCGAGGCCGATGACGTGCGCGCGTTCCTTGGTACCGGTGACGACGCCGGCCACACGAGCAACGGGCGCTCGCAGCAGCTTGTAGAGGCGACCCCACACGAGCTGCTCGGAGGCACCGACCAGGATCGCGATGTCGAGACGCGCGGGCTTCGGCGCCGCGCCGGGTGAGCGCTGCGCCGCCGTCTCGGTTCGTGCCGACACCACGACGCGCGGTTGAGCACCGGCCTGATCGAGGTCGGGCGGGATCTCGGCGATGGAGAGCGCGCCCTGGGCGCTCAGCAGCGCGATGGGATGCGTGTCGTCGTCGACGACGAGCGTGCGTGCCTCGGTGGTGCCGAGATCGGCGATGGTGCCCGCGCCGGGCGCGAAGAGCGAGCGACCTGCGGGCGCGAGACTGAAGCGCAGCGCATAGGTGTGCGCGCCGCTGCCGGTCTCCGGCGTGATCACGACGTTCGCGCTGAGCACGTCGGATCCGGGATCCATCCGCAGCTCGAGGGCACCGCTCGCGCGCTCGTCGCCGAGCTCGATCGGGAACGACGCCGCGAGCGTGAGCTTGTCACGGAGCTGCACGTCGGCGCGACGCATGACGAGCGGGCGCTCCACGCCGTCGACGACGAGCGACATCTCGAGCTCCGCGCGGCTTCGTCCGTCGGTGCTGGCGACGCCGATGCGGCCCGACGTCGGGAAGATCGAATAGCGGGCGATGGCGCCGCCGAGCTCGGTCACTTCACCGGCGCGCGTGGCGGCGGGCACGGCGCGACGACCACGCTGCGCACCGAACGCGAGGGCGAGCGCGATCAGCGCGGCGACGATGGCGACGCCGAAGACGTCCCGCGCGCTACGACCGTCCTCCACAGCGCCATCAGACCAAACATTGAGCGCCGCGGCGAGTACCTAGGCGCGTCAGAGGGCGCTTGCACCGGGTCCGCGGACACGAGCGATGCGCACGTCGCCCTCGATGGAGCCCTCGATGGAGAGAGAGACCTCGAGCGTCGCTTGGCCTCCCAGCTCACGATCGAAGCCTTTTCCCCACTCCACGAGCACGATCGCGCCCTCGCTGCGTCGCTCGGCGAGGCCGAGCCGCCGAATCTCGACCGCCGTCTTCGCGGCGTCGCCCTCGTCGCGCAATCGGTAGAGATCGCAGTGCAAGAGCAGGCCGCGCGGGGTCTCGTACTCCTGAACGAGCGTGAACGTCGGGCTCGCGATGGCGATCTCGGTGGGCACGCCGAGCGCACGAGCGATTGCCCGAGCGAGAAACGTCTTCCCCGCGCCGAGGTCCCCGGAGAGGAGCACGAGGTCGCCGTGCGCGAGCGATTCACCGATGCGCGTGCCGAGCCGCGTCGTTTCGCGACGTGTAGCGAGCCTGCGCTCGACGGCTGCTGCGTCCGCCGCCACGTCAGAACCGGAAGAGGCCGCGCACCGTGCCGCCGCCCAGGATCAACGTGCCGGTTCCGCCGAGGGCCGCTGCGAGATCGCCGGCGATCTCCACCTGCACCGCCTCGGTGATCCCCCACGCGGCGAATGCCGACCCATGGCTGAGGAAGCGCGCGGTCTTCTCGGCGCCGATCGCGACGTGCGCTCCGAGGAGCACCTCGGGGCCGATGAAGAGCCGGTATTGCGGCAGGATCGGGATCGCGTAGCGACCGCCGGCCGAGATCTCGAGCGCACGCGGTCCGATGACCTGGCTCGTGAAGATGCCGCGTAGCTCGACGCCCGGCACTTGCTCGATCGCGTATGCGAACACGCCGCCGATGGCCATCGCGTTGGAAGGTCCACGCGCCTCGGCGGGACGCTTCAGCGCGTTCGTGAAGCCGACCGACAGACCCAGCGCAGCGGGACGGTTCTCGCCGTATGCGTGCTTCACCACCGGCTTCGCCGGCTCGGGCGGAGGTGGCGGCGGAGGAGGAGGCGGCGGCGGCGCGACCGGCTTGGGCTTCGGCTTGCGCTTGTGCGGAGGCGCGCCCTCCCAAGGCAGCTGCACGTTCTTGATCCCCTCGGGCCGCAGCAAGAGCGCGAGCATCTCGCCGATCTGCGCGGGCGCCTCGTCGGGATCGATCTCGCGCGCGAGCGACTCGACGCGCCCGGTGTCCACCTGACAGACCTCGAGCTCGACGCGATAGCTGGTGTAGCCCTCTTCTTCGCTGCCGTCGGGCAGCTTCGCGGGAGGGGCATCGTGGCGATCGACGTGGCCGGTGACCGTCCACTGCGAGCCGGACGCACGACCCGCAGCGCGATACTCGGAGCTCGTGTCCGGAATACCGTCCGTCACGGCGGCTTCGGCGGAGAGCATCTCCTGCGCGTTCGGCGGCGTGTGTCCCTTGGACATGGCAGCGTCGCGCGTCCAGGTGCGTGCTTGATCGATGTCCGGCTTCGCGACGCCTGGCGCGGCCGTGAACGGCAACACCGCGACCTTGTCCGCGCGCGCCGAGGAGGCGACGAAGAGGACGACGACGAAGGCGCAGAATGCGGAGAAGAAGCGAAGCATGCCCGGACGGCCATGACCTTAGCGCACCCTGTCGGGTATCACGAAGCCGTCAAATCCCAGCCCTCAGATGGCGACCAGCTCACCGGGCACCGGCACGACGCAGCGGACCCCGGGAAGCGCCCGCGCCATCTGCTCGGCGAAGAGGAAACGCGCACGCGCCACCGTCGATGCGAGCAGGTGCGCGACGAGCGGGTCGGAGAACACCGCCTCGGCGTGCGACGGGAGGACGAGCTTGCTGCGGAGCGTCCGTGCCGCGGTCACCGCGTCTTCCGGCGTCATCACGTGGAGGTCACCACCGGCCAGGCGCGTGCCGTCGCAGGAGAGGATGGAGACGTCGGGCTGAAAGCGCTCGGCGATGGCAGGCAGCGCGGGATGCAGCCGCGAATCACCTGCAAAGTACACGGAAGTGCCGCCGCCCTGGACCACGTAGCCGATCTCGTAGATGTCGTGGAGGCCTGGGACGGCCGTGATGGTGACGTCCTTGACGGTGTGCGTCTCCCACGGAGCGAGGACGAGCACTTCGCGATAGCCGAGGTTGCGAACGCGAGCGCGGAGGTCGTTGGTCGCGACGACGACGCTCGCGCGCTTGTCCATCTCGTCCATCGCCCGCGCGTCGGCGTGGTCGGCGTGGTCGTGCGTGATCAGGATGACGTCGAGCCGCCCCACGTCGCGCGCGACCACCGCGGGCGGGACCTCGTGCTCGAGCGCACCGAACGCGGGGTCGTAGAACCAGGGATCGGTGAGGAGCCGGAGCCCCGCGATGCAGAGCAGGTGTGTGGAATGACCGACATGGACGATCGAAGCGCGCGCGATGCCCGCGATCCCCGCGCGATCCAGCGCGGCCAGCGATTCGCCATAGTGGCCCGACGTTCCGGGTGAGTTGCGGTGGTCGAAGTTGCCCTGGAGCGACTCGACCTCGACGAAGGCGCCCACCCCGAGCAGGGCGGCGCCGCCTGCGAGGATTCCCCTCCGGCTGATCCGGCCTCTCGCCATGGCCAGCGAAGTATGGCGCACGCTTTCGCGCAACGACCGCATTTTTCGCGCGGAGGCCCGCAGCTACGTATTCTGCTGCGGTCTGGAGGTCGCGTTGTCGAATCTCGTACCGCTCTTCAATATGCTCGAAAAGGCCCAGGCCGACGAGCTACGCCTCACGCCGGGTCAGCCGCCGAGCGTGGCGCTCGACGGTCAGCGTCGCGATGTTGCTTCGCAGCCGATGAACGAGCGGCTCATCCTGGCCGCCGCGTCGGATCTGCTCTCGCAAGCGGAGCTCGCCGACCTCCCCAGCGCGCGGCCCCGCACGGTGCGACACGAGCACGGCGACGTCCTCTACGTGATCGAGATCGCGCGGACCGCCGCAGGCATCGGCATGGTCATCCGGCCCGCGAAGAGCACGACGCCCCAGCGCATCCAGCTCCCGCGCGACATGCCGAAGGATCTCGGCCCGCGCTCTCGTCGCAGCCGGCAGATGCGCGCGCCGAGCAACAACGCGATCCAGCTCGCCGCGATGCCGCGCGGCCAGGCCGCGGCTGCGGCTGCCGCCGCGCAGCCTGCCGCCGCGCAGCCTGCCGCTGGTGCCGACCCCACGAAGCCCACGATCACGTTCAAGAAGACGGGGACGCTCGACGAAGAGGTCGAGAAGTCCCCCACGCCTGCGCCGGCTGCTCGCGCCGATGCGTTCCGCGCCGAATCACCCCGCGCCGATGCGCCCCGCGTGGAAACACCTCGTGCGGAGGCCGCGCGTGGCGGCGGCGCGAAGATCGACACGCTCCTCCGCGAGATGATGGCGGCAAAGGCCTCCGACCTCCATCTCTCGTCCGGCAACCACCCGGTCATGCGCGTTCACGGCGAGATCCACTTCAGCAGGGATCGCGAAGTGCTCACCAGCGCGGCGGTCGCCGCGTTCGTCCAGGAGATCATGAACGACAAGGCGAAGAAGGACTTCGCCGAGCTCCACGACGCCGATTTCGCCTACGAAATCCCTGGTCTCGGGCGCTTCCGCATCAACGTCTTCGAGGACCGCAACGGCGTGGGCGCGGTCATGCGCCAGATCCCGATCGAGATCATCACGGCCGACAAGCTCGGGCTGCCGAAGGCGTGCATGGATCTGTGCTGGCTCTCGAAGGGCCTCGTCGTCGTCACCGGTCCGACCGGCTCCGGCATGTCGACCACGCTCGCGGCGATGATCGACTACATCAACAAGAACCGCTCCGATCACATCATCACGATCGAAGACCCCGTCGAGTTCGTTCACAAGAACATCAAGTGTCTCGTGAACCAGCGCGAGGTCGGTCAGCACACGAAGAGCTTCAAGAACGCGCTCCGCGCCGCGCTCCGTGAGGATCCCGACATCGTCCTCGTCGGCGAGATGCGCGACCTCGAGACCATCGCCATCGCCATCGAGACGGCGGAGACCGGCCACCTCGTCTTCGGCACGCTCCACACGACGACCGCGGTGAGCACCGTCGACCGGATCATCGATCAGTTCCCCACCGATCGACAGGCGCAGATCCGCGTGATGCTCAGCGAGTCGCTGAAGGGCGTCGTCGCGCAGGTCCTCTGCAAGAAGATCGGCGGCGGTCGCGTCGCCGCTCACGAGATCGTCCTCGGCTCTCCCGCGGTCACGTCACTCATCCGCGACGGCAAGACCTTCCAGCTCGCGAGCGTCATGCAGACGTCGAAGAACGTCGGCATGGTCACCATGAACGACTCGCTCCTGGCCCTCGTCCAGAGCAAGCAGGTCGATCCGAAGGAAGCCTGGCTCAAGGCCACCGACAAGACCGGCCTCCTCATGATGTTCAAGCAAGCGGGCCTCCCCTCCTCGTTCGCCTGACCCTGGGTCGTGAGCGCCTGACCCTGGGTCGGGAGCGCACGACCCTGGGTCGGGGCCGATCCGAAATCCTCGCCTGCAAGAGGCGTAACCCGTTGAATTTGTTCGCTGGCCGTTAGTGGTCCGACGTGTGCACATGTAGGTGTCATGCGAACCTTCAAGGGCTTCGGGGCGGTCACGGTCGCGGCGATGGCGATGGCGATGGTGGCCTGCGGCGGAGGCGGAGATGCAGCCGGTGACGGCACGGGCACCGCGGCAGGCGCGTCGGCGCTGACGTTCGAGGCCGCCGTCTCGCCGCTCTCGTCCTTCAAGTTCGACACCGGCCTCATCCCCGAAGGCTCACCCGCGCAGGTGCAGCTGACGCTCTCGGCAGGCGGCGGTCTCACCGTCGAAGCGGCCGCGGAGCCGAGCAGCGGCGCGCTCGCCGGTAAGCCGGGCGGAGGCAAGCTCTCGATCGATCTCCACATGAAGCTCGCGGGTCGCCTCAAGGTCGAGTCGACGTTCAAGAGCTACGACGGTGAGCTCCCCGGCCTGAAGGACATCGACATCCCGATCACCGGCTCGGTTCCCTTCGACGGTCTGCTCCTCGATGCCGCCGAGTCGGCCCAAGCGAGCGCGGACCTGCCCGAGACGACGCTCCCCGAGATCCCGCTCGGCTCGATCCCCGGCTCGCTCATCCTCACCGTCGCGCAGGGCAGCAAGCTCACGTCGAAGTTCCACGCCACGTGCCTCTCGGTCGCGGACGGCACGGCGACCTACTCCGGCCAGTCGACCACCGGCGGCACGCTGGTGCTCAAGGGCAAGATCGTCCTGAAGCTCCCGGCGCCGCTCAACAAGAGCATCGACATCCCCGACATCACGGTCCCGATCCCGGAGGTCACGACGGCGACCAACGCTGCGCCGCTCACGGTGAGCGGCATCGACGACGCTTCGACAGGCGCATGCGGCGGAGCCGCGAGCAAGCCCGGCACGAACACGGGCGGCAGCTCTCCCGGCGCATCGAGTGACAACGGCAGCGGCAGCAGCGACCCAGGCACCGGCGACGGCACCGGCACCGGCACCGGCACCGGCGGCGCTCCCTCCGGCGGCGGCGGAAGCCCCGACGGCGGCGCGCCCGACAGCGGCTCCACGACTCCGCCCGCGCCCGTCTGCAACGACAGCAACGACGCGCCCGGCACCGAAGCGACCGGCAGGTCCTTCTCGACGAACGACGGCGTCGACACGGCGACCACCGTGAACGGCGTCCTCAACGGCGCATCCGACGTCGACTACTACACCGGCACGGTCACGGACGGCTCGTTCGCCCTCCTCCAGCCGAACATCGTCAACGCGACGAGCGGCGCGGAGCTCTGCGTCTTCGTGAAGTGCGGCGGCGGCCACCCCACCACCCTCAGCTGCTCGAGCGGCACCGCGACCACGAACGAGAACGGCACCAAGGGCTGCTGCGGCAGCGGCTCCGGCGCGGTCAACCCTTCGTGGGACTGCTCGGGAACGCTTGACGAGACGGCGACGGTCAGCTTCCGCGTGAAGAACAAGAGCAACGCCTGCCTGCC
>JAXDMI010000542.1:0-9564 GCA_034666145.1 Myxococcales bacterium
ATGCTCTTCACGGGCACGTCGGTGATGCGCGGCAAAGGACGCGCGCTGGTCGTCGCGACGGGCAAGGACACCGAGCTCGGCAAGCTGAGCACGCTCATGAGCTCGCAGGAGCAGGGCAAGACCCCGCTCGAAGAGAAGCTCGATCACTTCGGCAAGCGCGTGCTCTGGGCATGCCTCGCCATCAGCGCGCTCATGTTCGGCTGGGGCATGATCCGCGGCGAGGACTCGTGGCACGAGCTGCTCCTCGAGGCAGTGAGCCTTGCCGTCGCCGCCATCCCCGAGGGGCTCCCCGCCATCACCACCATCACGCTCGCCCTCGGCATGCAGCGGATGGCGAAGCGCGGCGCCATCATCCGCAAGCTCGCTGCCGTCGAGACACTCGGCTCCGCGACGGTCATCTGCACCGACAAGACCGGCACGCTCACGCAGAACGAGATGACGGTCCGCGAGATCTACGCGGGCAGCGCGTCGTACAACGTGACCGGCACCGGCTACGATCCCCACGGCGAGATCCTCGGCCTCGACGGCAAGGCGACGGACGCCAGCCTCTCCGAGGGCCTCCGCAACTTGCTCGCGACGATGTCCCTCGCGAACACCGCATCCCTCGAGAAAAAGGACGGATCGTGGCGCGTCGTCGGCGATCCCACGGAAGGCGCTCTCCTCACGCTCGCGGCGAAGGGCGGGCTCCCCAAGGAGTCGATCATCCCGTCGCACCAGGTCGTGCGCGAGCTGCCGTTCGACAGCGATCGCAAGCGCATGACCGTCATCGCGCTCGACGAGACGGGCAAGGAGATCGTCCACACGAAGGGCAGCGCCGACGTTCTGCTCCCGCGTTGCGTCGCGCAGTACACCGCGGTCGGTGTCGAGGCGCTCGACGAAGCGGGGCGTCAGGTCATCCTCGCCGAGGCCGAGCGCATGAGCGGCCTCTCGCTGCGTGTGCTCGCCGTCGCGCGCCGCGAGCTCGGCGCGCCGCCGTCGGGCTCGGCGCCGAGCGCGCCGCCGATCAGCGGGGAGCCGCGCTCGAGCAGCGACATCGAGCAGCGCCTCACGTTCCTCGGTCTCGTCGGGATGATCGATCCGCCGCGCGTCGGCGTGAAAGAAGCGGTCAAGGCATGTCACGACGCGCAGGTGCGCGCCGTCATGATCACCGGCGATCACAAGCTCACCGCCGTCGCCATCGCGCGCGAGCTGGGCCTCTGGGACGAAGGCGCGATCGCGCTCAGCGGCACGGAGCTCGAGAAGCTCACCGACGAAGCGCTGCAGCGGCGCATCGATCACGTGCGCGTCTTCGCGCGCGTCACCGCCGAGCAGAAGCTCCGCATCGTGAAGGCCTTCAAGGCGAAGGGGCACATCGTCGCGATGACCGGCGACGGCGTCAACGATGCCCCCGCGCTGCGCGAGGCCCACATCGGCATCGCCATGGGCAAGGACGGCACCGACGTTGCGCGAGAGGCGGCCGACATGGTGCTCGCCGACGACAACTTCGCGACCATCGTCGACGCCGTGCGCGAGGGCCGCGCCATCTGGCGCAACATCCAGAAGTTCATCTTCTTCCTGCTCTCTTCGAACGCCGGTCTCCTCGTGACCGTGGTCGTCGCGAGCGCCATGCCTTCCCTGCCCGGCCTGCGACCGCTCATGATCCTCTGGATCAACCTGGTCACGAACGGGTTGCCCGCGCTCGCCCTCGGCATCGATCCGCCGGACCCCACGCAGATGATGGAGCCGCCGCGCAAGGCCACGTCGAGCCTCCTCGGCATGCGCGAGTACCTTGGCATCGCCGTGGTCGGCGTGCTCATGGGCGGCCTCGCCACGGCTTGCTATTACTGGCCGTGGACGCTCCCCGGCGTCGACAAGCTCGAATACGGGCGCGCCATCGCGTTCTCGCTGCTCGCGCTCTCACCGCTGTTCCACGCGCTCAACTGTCGCTCGGCGACGGCATCGATGTTCTCGCTGCGCCCCATCCTCCCCATCGCCCTGATTGCATCGATGGTGGTCAGCGGCGGCATCCATCTCGTGGCGGTGCTCGTTCCTTCGCTGCACGACGTCTTCCGAACGTGGTCGCTCAGCGCGACGGAGTGGCTCGTCCTCATCGCGCTGTCGGCGTCGATCATCCCGTTGATCGAGGTGCTCAAGCTGCTCCAGCGCACGGGCGTTGTGGGCAAAGACCTCGGACCGATGTCGCGCCGGGGCTGAAAGGCTGCTTCATGAAGCATGCAATCTGCACGCTCCCGTTGCTCGTCCTCATCGGCTGCGGCGGCGCCGCGAAAGGCCCTGATTCAGCGGCGAACGGCTCGTCGAAGAACGACGGCGGCGAGCCGCACGAGTCGATCGGCGACATGGCCGCTGCGCAAGGCGGGCTCGCGGCGCTCGGTGGCAACGGCAATCGCGAGGACGGCTCGACCGGTGTCGAGGTGGCGTTCGGTGGCGCGCTCCACGCGGAGGACGTCGACAAGAAGAGCCCGGTGAAGCTCGACGGCGTGCTCAAGGAGTGGCCGGTGCGCTCGGCCGCGAAGGAGACGCTCTCGGGCACCACCGCCGGTCTCGCGCTCGGCGTCGCCGTGCAGATGGACGACGCCAAGCTGTACGTCGCCGCCGAGGTCACCGATCCCAACCTCGCGCGCAGCGCGCGTCACGTCGACTCCGACGATCACGTCTCGATGACGCTCGCGTTCCCTGCGGGACGCGGCGGCCTGAAGGCGTACGAGATCGGGCTCTATGCCGGCAAGCCCGGTGACAGCCCCGGCGCCGTGAAGTGGCTCGCGGGACCGAACAAGGGCCAGGACGTCGCCGGCGCGAAGCTCGTCGAGTACGACGTGAAGGGCGGCTTCACCTTCGAGGCCGCCATCCCGTGGTCGACATTCGCCGAGGCGCGCACCATGCGCGTCGGTCTCCGCGCAGCGCTCCGCTATCACGACGGCGACGGCTCGACCGTTCGTGGCGTCCTCGGTACCGGGCCGGGCAGCGTCGATCGCCCCGGCGATCTACCGGCGCTGCCGACCGCCGCCGAGCAAGCGGTGGTCGACGGCCTGCTCGCGCAGAAGAACCTCGTCGGCACCGCGCCGAAGATCGACGTGTTCGCGGACGTCACCGGCGACGAGCGCAAGGAGCGCATCAGCGTCTTCGGGAAGTTCTTCACCATCTGCGGGCCCGGCTATCGCGGCGGCCGGCAGTTCTTCTGGCGCGAGGTGGGCGGCGAGCTCTCTTCGTTCGAGACGCGCGATCTCAGCGCGCGCGGCAAGGACGACATGATCGTCCGCCGCCGGGTCACGCAGAACAACATCGTCCACGAGCTCCTCGAAGTGTGGACGGTCGCGAGCTCCGGCGACGAGCCCACCACCATCTTCACGCAGGAGATCGCCGTGACCGACGGTCCCGGCCGGCGTCGCATCGCCAACGCGGTGCGTGTGTCGGCGGCGGCGATCGAGGTGAGCGTCGAGCCCGCGCAAGGATGGGACGCGTCGTCGTTTCGCGAAACGAGCGCGGCGGCCTCGACCGACGAGGCGATCCTCCTGCCCTGGGGGACCGTGCGATCACGGACCTTCAAGTTGGAGAAGGGGAAGTTCGTGAAGGCCGGCGAGGTCGCGCAGGCCGGGAGTTCCGCGCCGGCGGCCGCAGCCGGATCGGGCACGGGGACGGCCACAGCCACGGCGAGCACGAGCGATTTGCCGACGCCTGCCGTGGGGAAGAGCACCGACCTCGGGCATCAGGTGATGGATGCATACTACAAGGACCAAAGCATCACTCCGGGGACGAAGCCTCGGTTCGACATCGAGGTCCACGTCGACGGCGATGGCCGTCCCGAGCGTGTCGCGCTGGTCGGGCGAGACATCGTGGTGCTCGGTCCCGGCTTCAAGAGCGGCACCGGCTACGCGCGCATGTCGCTCACGCAGTTCGCCGACGACAAGGACGTGAGCGAGCTCACCGCGCGCGACGTCACCGGCGACGGCGCCGCCGAGCTCGTGGTGCGCGGCGTGCGTCACGTCACGACGCCCGCGGGCGATCGCGTCGACGTCCAAGCGCTCTTCATCTACCAAGTGAAGAACGGCGCCATCGCGCGTGTGTTCTCCGTGGAGACGGGCCGCGAGCAAGCGAGCAAGCGCGTCCAGGGCCTCGTGCAGTTCGTACCTTCGAAGGCCGGCAAGGGCTTCGACGTCGACGTGCGACCCGGCGTGGCGCGCGGCTGGACGGAGAAGACGTATCCGTGGCCGCAGGACAAGGCGGGCGGATCGATCGAGCCGCTGCTCCTCCCGTGGGGCGGAATCTCCTCGCTTCGCTACGTGTGGAACGGCACGCAGTTCACCACGCCGTAAATCAGCGGAGGCGATTCGAAGACGAATCCCCTCCGCAGATTTACCCTTACTCATGTGGGGACTTCGTCCCCCTCGTCGCTTACGCGCCGAGCCTCCCCGATTCGCCTTCGGCGAACGTCATGCTGCGCACGACGTGAAGAGAGGCTGCGCACGCCGTGAAGAGTGAGACTCTCGTCCGTGCGAAGCACGGTTCGCCGCAGGCGATGCGGGGAGGCTCATCGGCGTAGTCGATGAGGGGCACGCAGTGCCCACTAGAGTGAAGACTGAATGGCGAAACACCGATCCAATGAGGATCGTACTCACCCACCATTCAGTGGCATTTCCCGTCGAAGGGGTCGCGGAAGCGCGGCGGATCGCACGGGGCGTTCGCGGCCGGCTGCGGCGGCGGCTTCGCGGTGGTCGGTGGCGCCGCGAGCGCTGAGGTCGGCGGCTTTGCCACGGGAGGCTTCGTGCCCGGCGGGGTCTTCGGGAGCGGCGTGCCCGGCAGCGGCTTCAGCGAGTACACGCGCCACGCTGCCTTGGGATCGATCTCGCTGCCCTTCAGCGTCACGATCTGCGAGACGTAGCCCTTCTTCTCGATCCGGATCTTCGTCTCTTCGTTGACGCCGATCGTGATCGAGACCGGCTGCGGCTGCATCTTTCCGTCGATCGCGCCGACCTGCGCGTCGGCCGGATCGACGGTGACCAGCACGGCGATCTTCTCTTCGACCGGCGGCGTCGGGTTGGGGTTCGGCGGGCTCCCCGCGCTCGAGAGCTCTTGCGCCGACGGTGACGTCCCGAGGTTGCCGCGGTCCTTCGAGGCCGCGCGGAGCGAGGTGCCCCACACGACGCCGCCGATGATGATCGCGGAGACGAGGACGCACGTCGCGATCACCATCGCGAGCACCGGCTTCTTCTGCCGGAAGGACGGCGTCGCCGGCATCATGCCCGCGCCGCCGGGATGCTGCGCCTTGCGGAAGTAGTCGGCCGGGACGTTGAAGCCGCCGGAGCGACCCATCATCTCCTGCACGGCGGCGGGGACCATGCCGCGCTCGGCGCGCTCGAGATCGGCGACGACCTCCTCCATCGACTGGTAGCGGAGCTCCACCTTCTTCGAGAGGCACTTGAGGACGATCGCCTCGAGCCCCGGCGGCACCTCCTGCGGCTGCGGGATGAGCGCGCGGATGGGGGCCGGCGACTTGTACATGTGCTGCGTGAGGATCCCCATGAAGTTGTCGGCGTCGAAGGGGACCTTGCCGGAGGCCATCTCGTAGAGGATGACGCCGAGCGAATAGATGTCCGTGCGCTCGTCGACCGGGACGCCCGCCGCCTGCTCCGGCGACATGTAATGAGGCGTTCCGAAGACGCTGCCGGCACGCGTGAGGCGGCCGGCCTCGCTGTTCACCTTGGCGATGCCGAAGTCGAGGACCTTCGCGAAATCGCGATCGTCGCCGCGGACGACGAGCATCACGTTGTCGGGCTTGAGATCGCGGTGCACGATGCCGCGCGCGTGCGCGGCAGCGAGGCCACGCGCGATCTGTTTTGCAATGTGCACGAGTCGCGGGATCGGGATTACCCCGCTGCTCGTCATGAGATCGGCGAGGCTCTGCCCGTCGAGGTACTCCATGACGAAGAACGTCGCGCCGTCGTCGAGCTTTCCGAAGTCGGAGATGTCGACGATGTGGGGATTGCCGATGCTGGACGCGTGCTTGGCCTCGTTGAGGAAGCGCTCCACCATCTCGGCGTCGGCGGCCATGTCCACGCGGAGGATCTTGATGGCGACGCGCTTGTCGATGACCTTGTGGCGCCCGCGATAGACGACGCCCATGCCGCCTTCACCGAGCACGGCCTCGACGAAGTACCGGCCGTCGAGTGTCTTGCCGATGTACTGGTCGTTGATCCGTTGCTGCGACGAGCTGACCGAGTTGTTCGGAATCGTTGCCCCATCGACCGTCGAGCGAACGCTGTGCGCGCTGCTCGCGCGCGCCTCCGCATCGGGAGGCGCGGCCATCGTCACCTGGTTGGGACCGGTGCGATCGTTGAAGTCGGGAGGAGGCATGAAGGGACGGAAGAGAGAAAGGGGCTCCCACAAGATTTACGAGGTCCGCCACGGTTCGGAAAGCGGCAAGGTTGTCGTACATGGCCCCCGGTCAGGCCCAAGCTTCGACAAACGGGAACGAAGCGGTAGGTCCACGTGCTAGACCCCGCGTGAAGGCGATGGGTTACCCCGTCCAGATAGCGCTTCGATACCTGGGATCGAAGAAGCGTGCATTCGTGTCGGTGGGAACCGCCTTCGCGATGCTCGGGGTTGCGCTCGGCGTGGCCGCGCTCGCCATCGTCATGAGCGTCACGGGCGGATTCCAGGACCAGTTCCGCGAGAAGGTCCTGGGCGTCAATGCCCATGTCATCGTCCTCAAGTACGCGATTCATTTTCGCGATTACCGGGACGTGATGAAGAAGGTGCAGTCCCTGCCCGGCGTCGCCGCGGTCGCGCCCTTCGTCATCAACCCGATGATGATCACGCACGGCGACCGCACCGCCACGGGCGTCCTCTTGAAGGGCGTCGACCCCGAGCTGATGCCGAAGGTGCTCGACCTTCCTCATCACATCACCGAGGGCTCGCTCGAGGGGATGCGCAAGCCGGGCGCGAAGCCGCCCGAGCCGCCGCGCGATTCGTTCCCGTCGATGACCCCCTTCGGGAGCGGCACCAGCGGCAGCTACGACGTCGCGCCCGACGGCGGCAAGCTCAGTCTCCTCGACGCCATCGAGAAGCAGATCGCCGACGACAAGGCGAAGGACGCCGCGCTCGACGCGGGCGCCGGCGCGTACGCGACGCTCGATGCCGGCTCGACCGATCTCGCGACGCTCGTCGCGACCGGTGCCGCGCGCGAGATCGCGCAGCACCCCGCATCCAGTGCCGCGCCCGGCAGCAGCGCTCCGAGCGGTCCGCAGAGCACGAAGGACCTCATCGCAGACCTCGCCGGAGAGAGCCCGCCATCCGACTCCGCGAGCGCCGCGCCCGTGGTGCTCATGCCGGCGGGCAACGTCACCCCCGCGGGCGGCTTCAAGAGCCAGCTGCCCGACGACGACGTGCTCCCCGAGAACATCGATCCCGATCCGTGCCGCAGCCCCGCGCAGGTGAAGGCGCTGCCGGGTGTCGTCATCGGCAAATCACTCGCGAAGCGTCTCGGTGTCGGCCTCGGCGACTGCTTGCAAGTGACGTCGCCGCAGATCGGCATGACGTTCGGCGCGAGCGGTGCGCGGCCTCCGATCGCGAAGCAGTTCCGCGTGATCGCGCTCTTCGAGGCGGGCTTCGATCAGTACGACTCGAAGCTCGTCTACACGGATCTCTACGAGGCGCAGGCCTTCTACGAGCAGGGCGACAGCGTCACCGGCGTCGAGGCCAAGGTCGACGACATCGAGCGCGCCGCCGACATCGCGAAGGAGGTCGACAAGGTCCTCGCGAACGGCGTCTACCACACGATGGATTGGCGGGAGCTCAACCACGGCCTCTTCACCGCGCTGCTCATCCAGCAGATCGCGATGAGCGTCGTGCTCACGCTGATCATCGTCGTCGCCGCCTTCACGGTCATCGCGACGCTCATCATGGTGGTGCTCGACAAGAAGAAGGAGATCGCGCTCCTGAAGGCGATCGGCGCGAGCGACGACGCGATCCTTCGCGTGTTCCTCTATCAGGGCGGGATCATCGGCGTGGTGGGGACCGGCCTCGGCTTGATCATCGGCTGGGGCGGATGCCTCGGGCTCGCCGCGTATCGCTTCCCGCTCGATCCGAAGGTCTACTTCATCTCGCAGCTGCCCGTGAACGTGCGCCCGACGGAGTTCCTCATCACGGGCTTCGTGGCCATCGTGATCTGCCTCGTGGCGACGATCTTCCCCGCGCTCTATGCGGCGCGATTGCGGCCGTCCGACGGCCTACGCGCCGAATAGCGGAAAGCCGAGGCTGACGACAAGCCGAGCCGTTCGGTCGATTCGCCGTGCCCTCGGGTGCTCCGGTGATGGTAACGTTCGATCGCGCATGCGTTGGCTCGTCGAAGTCTCGTCGCTCGGCAAGACGGACACCCAGAAGTTTTGTGTGGAGGCCGAGTCTTGGCAGCGTGCCCTGCAGGCGGCGCGCTCGCAGCGTGGCGAGGACGGCCCGATGAGCGGCTTCTCCATCGAGCTGCTCGAGGAGGGCTACCGCGCCGTCGACCCGCTCGCGCGCGTTCGCTTCGTCGTCAAGAAGGCGCCGGACGACATGCCCATCACGGCGGTTCCGTCGAAGGAGGCCACGCGCGTTGGCGGTGGTGTCGCGCCGACGGCCCCGAACCCGCCGTCGCCGGCGAGCGTGAAGGCGCCCTCGATCGCGCCCCCCGCACCTGCCGCGCCTCCCGCGGCTGCCGCACCTGCCGCACCTGCGGCGCCTCCCGCACCGGCTGCCGTGAAGGTTCCCGTGCCCGCGGTATCGTCCGCTCCCAACTCCGGCTCCAACGACGCCACGACCCCCAACCTTCCGCCCTCGCCGAGCTCTTCGTCGGTCTCGGGCAAGAAGGCGCCGCCGCGTCCGGGTCAGAGCCAGCCGCCGCCCGCGGGCTCCGGCACGGCTCATCTCGCGGGGACGGTCGACTCCAAGAAGAAGAACGAGACGATGGTCTTCACGTCCTCCGGCGACGCGAACGTCGTGGAGAGACCGGTGGAGCGCGCAGCGCCGCCGGCCATCGGATCGCCGGTGCCCGGGCTCCCCGCCGTGAAGCTCCTCACGTCGCGTGAGCAGAACCCCAACGACGCATCACCGCTCACGTATCGCGAGTACGCATTCGCGGTCGCCGACGGCACGAGCGAGGACTCCGCCGCCGACGTCCTCCGCGCGCAGCTCCGCTACGTCGAAGCGCACATCGCCACGGCGAAGACCGGCAAGCTCGTCAATCTCGCCGTCTTCGACGTCGAGTTCACCGGCAAGCCTCCGCGCGCGCCGCTCGCGACGCTGACGTGGAAGGACTGGAAGGGTGAGCCGGTCATCGGCTTCCCGCGTCGTGGGGGATCGCAGAGCAAGCCTCCGCGTCCGCCGTCGAAGATGCCCGAATCGCTGGCCGCAGCGCCGGGCGTGTCCATCCCGCAGGCCGCCCCGGTTCCGCAGAACCTGCAGCCGGTCGTCACGCATTCGTCGACGCAGCCCGTGTCGCAGCAGGACGCCCAGCTCGCGCAACAAGCGGCGGCGGCGCAGATCGCGCAGCAGCAGGCGGCAGCGCAGCAAGCGCACGCGATGCAGCAACAGCAA
>JAXDMI010000543.1:0-3760 GCA_034666145.1 Myxococcales bacterium
TGGTGCCGCTGGTGCCACTCGATCCGCTGGTGCCGCTCGATCCGCTGGTGCCGCTCGATCCACTGGTTCCGCTGCTGCCGCTCGTCCCGCTCGATCCGCTCGTTCCGCCGCTCCCGGCGTTGCAGGAAGTGTTGTTGCAGTTGGCGACGGCGACGAGGTCACATCCGTGCTGGCTGACGCAGCTCGCGCGGCACTGGTCGGCCGCACTGCAGGTCGTGCCGAAGCCGAGGACCCCACCCGCGCTCTGGGGGCACTCCGACTTGATGCGCGCCGCGGCGAGATCGCACGCCAGCGTGCTCATCCCGTTCGAGCTGCTGCCGCTGGTCCCTGACGGCGTGCCGCTCGACCCTTCGGTGCCGCCGCTCGTGCCGGTGCTGCTGGAGCCGCAGCAGATCAGGAGGCCGCTGACGAACAGGAACGTCCAGGAATGTCGCATGCGCGCCATCCTACGCGCGCGCGCGCAAAAAGCTTCCTCGCTCGAGGCGCGCGTTCGAATCCCGGCTCGCTCACGGCGCCGGCGGCGTATCGACCACGATCTTGCACGCGACGCGCTGGCCTTCGTCGACGCGGAGCACGACGCCCTTGAACGGCGTCGCCGTCTCGCCGATGCCGATGGTGCCCGAGATCGAGCTGCCCGCCTTGATCTTCACGTCGCGCGGCTTCACCGGCGTCATGAGGATCCCGATCTCCGAGTAGTTGATCGTCTCGAAGAGCAGCATCGCGTTGTCGTGATGGATGGCGACGGGCACCTTGCCCGTGAAGCGCAGCGCGTGACGGCGCGAGTCCTTCACGTCGCGGAGGTAGATGGGCTGCGGACCCGTCGAGCGCTCCACCACGAACATCTCGCGCGTCTTCAGCTCCATCGCGGTGAGGCGACGGCCGTACACGCAAGCGGTGTCGAGGTTGATCCGTCGTGGCGTGATGTCGGGCTCGGGAATGGCGCTGTGACCGTGCACGACGATCTTCGAGTAGTTCGGCTCGGGCATGCCGGGGCGATGGCGCATCCACACCATCTCTTCGCCGTGCACGTCGATGTCGATGTCCTCGACGGTGGTGGGAATGCCGGCGTGCACGAAGCAGTGATCGCCTTCGATGTGGTGGTAGGGCAGCGCGTCGAAGAACTCGCGATGCTCCTGCGGCATCACGAAGACGCCGTCGTGGTCGGCATACGACGCGAGCGTCGCGCTGCCGCCGTTGTAGATGAAGCGAGCAACCCGTCGCGAATCCGACCCGTCGAGGAACTCACGAAGCATGAGCTCGTGGTTGCCGAGCAGGCAGATGACGCTGCAGTACTGCTGGAGGTCGAGGATGGTGTCGACGACGCCGCGCGAGTCCGGACCGCGATCGATGTAGTCACCGAGGAACACGACGAGCGAGTCGCGTCGCAGTGGGAGCTTCTGGATCAGCGCGCGGAGCTCTTCGGCGCAGCCGTGCACGTCGCCGATGGCGAAGAGCGACGACGCCTCCTCGATGCCACGGGCGTTGGCGGGCGCACTGGACGGACGAGGGGCGGGCGCAACGGAGCCACCGCCGTTCCCCGCACCCTCACGAGCCGGCGGGACGCCGGACTCCACGCCACGCCCTTCACGCGCCATTCTCGGAGAATAACGCGTCTTTGCGGCGGCGTCGCGGGAGTCTTTCACGCGGCGCCATCGTGCCCGTTCACGCCCCGTTCACGCCCCGCTCACGCAGCGACTTTGACGAAGTCCGCGCTGGGGCGGGCGAAGTGGTAGCCCTGGAGGAGGTCACAGCCGAGCTCGGTCAGCTTCGCGAGCTCCACGACCGTCTCGACACCTTCGGCGACCAGCTTCATGCCCGTGTCGCGGCAGGTGTCGACCATCGAAGAGACGAGGCGCTGGCGGATCGGCGACGAGGCAAGGTCCCGCGTCAGGCTCATATCGAGCTTGATGAAGTCCGGCTCGAGGGTGGCGATGCTGCTGAGACCGGCATAGCCCGCACCGAGGTCGTCGATGGCGAGGCGGAAGCCGAGCGAGCGAAGCCTGCGCATCCGAGCGGCGATGTCGCCGACGTCGTCGAGGGCGCCGCGCTCGGTGATCTCGAGGACCACGTTGTCGGCATAGGAGGCGAGCGGGGAGGACGAGGAGAACAGCTCGGCGTCGTGGAGGTCTTGCGCGTGCACGTTGACGAACAGCATCGTTCCGCGCGGGATGTTCGCGGCGGCGTCGGCGCAGAGCTCGCGAACGGCGCGTCCGAGCTCGGGCATGCGGCCGGAGCGCTCGGCGTACTCGATCATGGGCATCGGCGACTGGAATCCCGGCTCGCGGCTGCGCATGAGCGCCTCGTACGCGATGGGCCCGTGGGCCGCGAGCGACACGATGGGCTGGAACGCCATCCACAGCGACGAGAGCGCGCGGTCGAAGCCGGCGGCGAGCTCGGGATCGGCGGCCACCTCGCGCGGCTTGCGGAACGAGGTCTGGGCGCGGGCGACGGCGCGAAGGAGCGCCTCGCGGTCGATCGGCTTCGTGAGGTACTGGACGGCTCCGAGCTCGACCGCATCCTTGGCGGTCTCGATCGAGGGAGCGCCCGTCATGAGGATGACGGGGATGTCACAGTCGTAGCTGCGAAGCACGCCGAGCATCTCGGTGCCGGTCATGCCGGGCATGTGGATGTCGGATACGATGACGTCGTAGCCTCCGGCCATCGCTTCGCGGGCGGCATGCTGCGCGTCCACGGCCTTGTGGACGGTATATCCGCCGGCGACGAGGATGCGCTCGACCGCTCGAAGCACGAGCTTGTCGTCGTCGACGAGGAGCACGTCCGCTTGTTTGGTCCGGGGGTGGAGGAGGCTGGGAGGGGTCGTGCTTTCCATCGTCAGCCATCCATACGGCCCACCCGCGGAGCCGCTGAAGGTCAGGGCACGTCTTTTTTCGCGGCCGACGCGAGCTCCTTGGCCCACTTGCGGAGGTGGTCCTCGTCCGGGCCCTCCAGCATGATGCGCAGCTTCGGCTCGGTGCCGCTCCAGCGCACGAGCACGCGGCCGTCGGCGCCGAGGGCGTCCTTCACCTTCGCGGTGCCGAGCGAGAGGTTCCGCATCTGCTCGAGGGGCTGCCGCGCGCTGAGCGTGACGTTCTCGAGCACCTGCGGGACGCGCTCCATGGCCTCCTTCGCGAGCTCGGACAGCGGGCGACCCGTGCGGACCATGATGGCGAGCACCTGGAGCGCGGCGACGATGCCGTCACCCGTCGAGGCATGGTCGAGGAAGATGAGATGGCCGGACTGCTCGCCGCCGAGGTTGAAGCCGCCGCCGCGCATCGCTTCGACGACGTAGCGATCGCCGACCTGCGTGCGAACGAGCTTTCCGCCGCGTGCTTGCATCGCGCGCTCGAGGCCGAGGTTCGACATGACGGTGGCGACGAGCGTCTTCTTGGCGAGCTGGCCGTCGTCCATCATGCGGCACGCGCACATGGCCATGACCACGTCGCCGTCGACGATCTGGCCCTTCTCGTCGATCACGATGAGGCGATCGGCGTCGCCGTCGAGCGCAATGCCCATCTGTGCGCCGCGCTTCACCACCTCGGCGCGGACGTTGTCGGGCGCGAGCGCGCCGGCATCCTTGTTGATGTTCGTGCCGGTCGGCTTCACGCCGATCGCGGTGACGTTGGCGCCGAGCTCACTGAAGACGAGCGGCGCGACCTTGTACGCAGCGCCGTGTGCGCCGTCGACGACGACGCGGACGTTGTCGAGCGAGAGCCCGCGCGGGAACGTCGCCTTCGCGAAGACGACGTAACGTCCACCGGCG
>JAXDMI010000544.1:0-5247 GCA_034666145.1 Myxococcales bacterium
CTTCTGGAGGCGCGTGGGATCAGCGGCGATCGCCGCGACTGCCCGGCCGCTCAGCACGGGTGACTCGCTGTTCGTCATGTCGAAGCCGAGCCGCTCGGGCTCCGCGAGGAGGCGCTCCGTCTTCACGATGCCGGGCCATAGCGAGACGACCGCGACGCCGTGGGTCTCGAGCTCGCGGCCCATGTCACGAGACATGCGATCGACGCCGGCCTTGCCGACGCCGTACGCCACGTTGACCGCTTGGACCTTCGCGCCGAACGACGAGACGTTGACCACGAGGCCCAGCTTCTGCGCGATCATGAGCGGCGCCGCATGCCACGTCGCGACGTAATGCGAACGCAGCCCCACGCGATGCATCACGTCCCACTGCTCGATCGGAAGCTCCCAGAACGGCGCCACCAGCTTGCCGTCCGGGACCGCGAACGCGTTGTTCACCAGGATGTCGAGACGACCCTGCTCCCGATTCACGCGCGCGATGAGATGCGCCACCTGCGCGTCGTCGGAGTGATCACACGCCGCCGCGATGCCTCGGCCGCCGAGCGCGCTGACCTCTTCCGCCGTCTCGCCGATCGTGCCCGGTAGCGTCCCGCGCTGGACGGAGCGTCCCGTCACGTAGACCGTCGCGCCCGCTTCGCCGAGGCCGAGCGCGATGCCTTTGCCGACACCACGGCTCGCGCCCGTCACGATCGCGACCTGTCCGGCCAGCGGAAGACTCGGAGGAATGGTGGGAAGGACGGGGCTCATAGGGTCGTCGTATCCGATTCGACGTCGAGCAGCACGCGGCCTGCGAGCGTGGTCGCCGTCTGGCTCACCATGAGGTGATGCGTCACGACGTGCGCATCGCGGAACTGCCGCTGGAGCGGGCTCTTCGCGTAGATCGCCGAGCCGCCGCCCGCCTGGTAGACGAGCGCCGTCACCGCCGCCGATTCCTCCGCCGCGTGGCAAGCCGCGAGCCGCAAACGCGCGCGCGCAGCCAGCGCGGGCGGCGCAGCGATGCCGTTCGCGGTCGCCGCCATCGCTTCATCCATCGCCTCGAAGAGGAATGCGCGCGCCGAGCGCAGCCGCGCTTCGGCCTTCGCCACATCCATCTGCACGAGCTCGCGGTGCACGAGCGTCCGCTTGCTGCCGGGAGGTGTCTTCGTCTTCGCCATGGTCACGAACGTGTCGATGGCCGCGCGCGCGATGCCGAGACCCACGGCCGCCACCCCGGACGCCAGCACACCGAAGAAGGGAAGCGTGTATCCTACATGCTTCGGTTGCCCGGTGAGCAGCGAGAACGTGCGCGCTTCGGGGACGACGACGTCGGTGACCTCGAGGTCGTGGCTACCGGTGCCGCGGAGGCCGCTCGTGTCCCACGTGTCGATGACCTTCGTCTCTTCGGCGCGGAAGAGCACGCTACGCACGTCGGGCGCGCCGTTCGGCAGGAGCTCGGCGCCGTTCGCGCCCATCACCATCGTGCCGCCCATGCGCCATGCCGAGTGCTCGCAGCCGCTCGCGAACGGCCATCGGCCCGACACGCGATAGCCGTCCTCCGTCGGCGTCGCGCGACCCATCGGCGCGAACACACCACACGTGATCGCGTCGTCGGGTGCGTAGACCTCGCGCGCGACGGCCTCGTCGAGATGCACGCTCATCAGGCCCGACGTGGCGCCGACCATCGTGCACCAGCCGGAAGAGCCGTCGGCGCGTGCGATGGCTTCGATGACCGCGATCATCGTCGCGGGATGCGCTTGCGAGCCGCCATAGACCTTCGGCACGAGCAGCTTGAAGACGCCCGCGCGCACGAGCGCGTCGACGGCGGTAGCCGGGAGGCGCCGCGCGGCTTCGATCTGCGTCGCGAGAGGAGCGATCACCTCTGCGGCGGCACGGGCTCGAGCGAGGAGCGTCTCGTCGATCATCGCTCGAAGGTAGCGCTTACGCGGCGCTCACTTCGAGGAGATTTGCGGCGGATTGACCACGATGCGGACGCCCGATGGCGTCGACGGCTCCGACATCGCCGGGTGTGCCGACTCACTCGCGCTCTTCTTTGCGGCACCGCGACGCGCATGGACGAGGCCACGTACGAAATCGTCCCACGCGGTGCGGTCCGGCCCCGATAGACCCCAGAACTGGAGACCGACGCCGGGCTCGTGATGCTCCCCCGCGTCCGCAGCATGGCCGGGGGCGACGACGTGAACCGCCATCGCATGAGCCTCGAACTCACGATCGAAAAGCGCGACCTTGAGCCTCACCAGTGAGCGAAGTGCCGGCGGATCCGTGGTGCGGACGAAGAGACCCTTGAAGCTGACGTCGGACGTCTCGAGCGCGACAAGACTCTTCCCGCGGTAGACCACGACGGGGACGCGGACGTCCACGCGAGCTTCTCGCCGCAGGTTCTCGGTGCTCATCGACTGCAACTTTCCAAGTTCCGTGCCCCGCCGAACGCACAACGTAGCGGGTTTTCCCCGCGGTGCCAGACCGTCGAGTATCCCGAACCGGATGCTTCGCGTCACCCGTTCGGCTTACGGGGAACCGTACGAGGTGCCCTCCGACGCCGGCTACGATCCGGCGTTTCCGTTGCCCTAACGAGGACGTGGCTGCGCGCGCGGAAGCTTCGCGCCGCCGATCAACCCGAGCACGAGCAGGCCGGCCAGGAATCCAGCGAGACCGAACGCCAGCGCTTGGAGCGGCCGATCGCCGTGGAAAGCGCCCTGACCAGTCCCCCACGCCACCCAGCCGACGGCCGCCACGATCGCACCGAGCACGAGCGCCTTCAGCATCGTCCCGAGCTTGTAGACGAGCCATGCCGGCAAGACGCCGACGAGGCCGAGCACGATCGGGAAGACGAGACGCGTCTTCGTCCCGACGAGCGGGAGGACATGCCCATGCGCCACGAGCTCGGAGGCGCCGAGCGTCGCCGCGTATCCCGCACCCGCGCCGGCGAGCGCGAAGAGCAGCGCATACCCGAACGCCGCGAGCGCGCCGGTGAGCCGTGCGGTGCGCTCGGCGGACTTCCTCTTGGCGAGCCTCTCGGCCTTCTCGGCGGCGGCCGCGGCGGCAGGATCGAGCGGCGCCTTCGGAGGATCGGTCTTCGCGCTCCCTTCTTCGGCGCGACGCTTCGCCTGTGCCGTCTCGGGGCTCGTGTCCTTGCGCTGTCGCGGCTCGACCGGCGCAGCAGCACCGCGACCACGTAGATCGACGGCCACCGGAGGCGGCGTCGCGGTCGCGGCGGCAGCCGTCGCGGTCGCTGCTTCGGCGCTCGTGAGCGCATCGACGAACGTCACGCGATCACCTTCCGTGACGTCCTCGCGGATCCGCAGCCCGTAGCCATGCGCCTTCGCGCGCGCGAGGAGGCGCTTCTTCTCGTCTTCGTCGACCGACGGATCCTTGCTGAGGAGCAGCGCATGCCGCGCGCATCCCAGCTCGGCGAGCGCGTGGTTCCAGGCCTCGGAGCCCTGCTCGGACTCGACCTGCGCTCCGCGCGCAGCGTTGCGGTACCAGACGTCGGCCTTCTCGGCGTCGGCCTTGTAGTTGATGCCTAGCTCGTACAGGTTGCCGAGATAGACCTTCGCCGGGATGCTGCCTTTCTCGGCCGCGGTGCGGAGATGCAACGTGCCTTGGCGGAGGTCCTGCGGAACGACGGTGCCGCCGTTCATGTAGAAGAGCGCGACGCCATACTCGGCTTCCGCGCTGCCGAGCTCGGCGGCTGCGCGATACGCCTCGAGACACTTTGCCATGTCGCGTCCGTCAGGCGCGGTGCCGGAGCGATACGCCTTCGCGAGCGTGAGGAGGCCGGGCACGTTGGCCTGCTTGCGGAGCGCTCCGAGATCGAACGCGTCGGGTCCCGCGGCGTCGTCGAGCTCCGACTCGTCGGCCTCGTACGGATCGCGCTCCGAGCTGGGCTGCGTGGCGCGATTGGGTCGAGGAGGATCAGCGGGCATGGAACGATAACGGGCAGCGAGGGAAGGGGATGACGCTCAGCCTGCGATGTCGACGCTCTCGACGCGCTTCAGTACCTCGGTGAGACGCATCACGCGCGCATCTTCGATGTTCGCACCACGTGAGCCGCCGCTACGGACGTAGAAGTCGCCGAGACCGGCCGACCACTTCGAGAAGTAGCGATTGCCTGCGAACACGATCGATACGCCTTTTCCGGGCTCCGCGGTGGGCTCGTCGTCGAAGTCGACGGCGGCCCAGTCGACTGCGGCAGCGGTGTCCGACGCGTCCTCGGCGTAGCTGAGGCGTACCGGTTGATCGGGCGTCTTGCGGCTCTCGGGCATGAGCAGCCCGAGCATGGCGTCGGAGATCTTCACGCGCAGGATGGTCGCGACCAGACCCACGTCGATCTGCGTGCGCGCGAAGTACGGGAAGATGGCGTTGCCGAGCACGGGCAGGAGCAGCTTCGAAGTGCAGACCTCGCGCACGAAGCTCTCCGCCTGCGCCTGCGGGATGGCGAGCTCGCTGCCACGCAGTCGCTCGGCGGCGAGCTTCGACCACCACTTGAGCACGTGGACGAGGACCTTCTTCACCTTGTCGCTCGCCTTGATGCTCATCGGCATGACGACATCGAGGACCTTCTTCACCTCGGCCTCGAGATCGGGCTCCGGTGCGACGACGAGATCGATGAGCTCGCCGAACACGGCGCCGGTGCAACGGCGGCTCATCTCGGCCTCCACCGCGGAGACGAGCTGCTTCGCCTCTTCGAGCTTGCGCGCGCGCTCCTCGGCCTCGTCGCGCGAAGGCGTGAGCGCCTTCAGCACGCTGAGCAGCTCGGAGCGGATGGCGCGCGCTTCCTGCGCGAGCTCCTTCGCCTTGATGTCCTCGCTCATCTTCGTGCGGAGATGCGTGGCGAGCAGCGGAACGCCGCTCTTCGGCAGTCCGCTCGGCTCGGTGCCTTCGACGGCGAGCCACTTCTCCTCGGGGCTCGCGATGAACGTCTCGACGGCGCGTGATGCGAGGTAGCCCCGCTTGACGGTCTCGTAGTCGGCGTCGCCCGGCTTGAGCGCCTGCATCTGATCCGCGTACGGGTTGCGGATCCAGAACACGTTGGTGAAGGGGCGACCCTTGCTGCCCCAGTTCAGGATCCACGAACCGTGACCGCGCGCCCAGAAGTCGACGCAGGCCTCCTGCACGCGCGAGTCCCAGCGATCCTTCGCGTTGTCGGAGCGCAGCGCGCCGAGGCTCATGTCGAACTTGGTGAGCGCGAGGAAGAGGCCGGGATGATCGACCTCCTTGGGATCCTTCGGCGTCGCCGAGCCGTGACGGATC
>JAXDMI010000545.1:0-6705 GCA_034666145.1 Myxococcales bacterium
GCTCTCGCCCGCCGACCTGCGACCGCTGCGCCGGAAGATGCAGATCATCTTCCAGGATCCGTACTCGAGCCTGAACCCGCGCATGACCGTGCGCGACATCGTCGGCGAGGCCATCCAGATCCACGGCCTTGCGAGCACGAAGAAGGACGAGGAGGAGATGGTCGCCAGCCTCCTCCGGAAGGTCGGCCTCCGCCCCGACGTGATGGGGCGCTACCCGCACGAGTTCTCGGGCGGTCAGCGGCAGCGCATCGGCATCGCGCGCGCGCTCGCCGTGCAGCCCGAGTTCATCGTGTGCGACGAGCCGATCAGCGCGCTCGACGTGTCGATCCAGGCGCAGATCGTCAACCTGCTCATGGATCTCCAGGACGAGCTCGGCGTCGCCTTCCTCTTCATCTCGCACGACCTGCGCGTCGTGCGTCACATCAGCCAGCGCGTCGCGGTGATGTACCTCGGCAAGCTCGTCGAGCAAGGCTCGACCGAGCAGCTCTATGCGGCGCCGCTTCATCCGTACACGCGAGCGCTGCTGGGTGCGGTGCCCACGCCCGATCCCGAGAAGAAGCGCCTGCGCGTCGTGGTCGCCGGCGACGCACCGTCGGCGATCGATCCGCCGGCGGGCTGCCCGTTCCATCCGCGCTGTCCGCGCGCCGTGAAAGGTACCTGCGACAAGGAGATGCCGTCGTTCGCCGAGCTCACGCCCGGGACGGGCCACAAGGTGGCTTGCTGGAACCCGCATACCGAGTAGCGATGGACGACAAACGGCCAGCCCCTCCGCCACCGAAGCCCGCTGCCACGCGGGCTCCCCCGTCCCCGCCGCGCACGCCGCACACGATCGGGCGCTACGAGGTGGAGCGGCTGCTCGGACAAGGCGGCATGGGCCGCGTGTGGCTCGCGCGCGACACGGTCCTCGGCCGTCGCGTGGCGATCAAGGTGCTGCGCGACGATCTCGCGCTGCCGCCGTCGGTGCGCGAAGAGCTCGTCACGCGCATGCGTCACGAGGCGCAAGCGGCAGCGGCGGTGAGTCATCCGAACATCGTCACGCTGCACGACATGGGCGAGGACGACGTGGTCGGTCTCTTCCTCGTGTTCGAGTACGTGGCCGGTCCGCGGCGAGACCCGGACGGACCGGAGAGCCTGCGGGATCGACTGCGTGACGGGCCGCTGCCGCTCGTCGACGTGGCGAAGCTCGCGCGCGAGCTGGGCTCCGCGCTGACGTTCGCGCATGCCGCGGGCGTGATCCATCGCGACATCAAGCCGGAGAACATCCTCTTCTCGCGCACGGGCGCGAAGATCGCCGACTTCGGGATCGCGCGCATTCCCGACTCCACCATCACGCGCGTGAACACCGTGCTCGGCACGCCGGCGTACACGTCACCGGAGGCGCTATCCAAGGGCGATTTCGGCGCCGCGTCGGATCAGTTCGCCTTCGCGGCGACGCTCTACGAAGCCGCGACCGGCATGCGCGCGTTCGGCGGCGACGACCCGATCATCACGGCCGGCAAGGTGTCGAGCGAGCCGCCGCCGCCGCTCGATGCCACCATCGGCACGCCGCCTGTGGTGCGCTCGCTCAACGCGGCGCTGGCGAAGGGCGTCGCGAAGGAGCTCGGCGATCGCTTCGCGTCCTGCGTCGATCTCGGAGAGGCCGTGGCACGTGCCATCGAGCGGCCGGCCGACGGTGGCGTGTCGATCGACGCGCTGCTCGGCGCATCGAGCGTGCCGAACCTCGACGGCAACGGTCCCGCGAGCGATCGCATCGAGCTGGAGCGAACGCCTCTCAGCTCGCGCATCAACCTCGAACGATCGGCGCGACGAAGCGACCGTCCGCTGCTCACGCCGTATGGCGAGACGCCGTCGCGTCCGTCGATCATCATCCGCAAGCAGACCCATCGCTTGCAGAACGTGGCGGCGGCGGCAGCGCTCATCGTGATCGTGCTCCTCCTGCTGCTCGGCAAGCGCCAGCAGCAGAGCGACGGCGTTTCGCTGCAAGACGCCGCCCGCTCGCTCCCCTCGACGGCACCGCGGACGACGGTGGTGGTGCCTGCGACGTCGGCCGCGAAGCGAGGCCCGCGCGCGCGGAGCCAGGCAGACGTGTCAGACGCGGGCGCGGACGCCTCGGCCGCAGCCGCGAGCACACGCGACGAGTAACGGGCGGCTCACGGCCCCTTGGCCTGCCACGTCTCGAGCTTTCCGATCAGCTCGCGCCACGACTCGCTTCCCTTCGCGCGCGCCTCGGCGGAGTCGCTCGGATGACCGTCGGCGCCGGGCACGGCGACGTACGGGATGTACTGGAACGTGTAGCCCGCCGCCGCGAGGCGCTCGGTGTCGCGATCCGCGTCGAACACGAGCAGCGTCGTCTTCGCGAGCTTGTCGTCGAGGCTACCGGTCCGGATGGCGTTCTTGAACCGCTTGCACGGCTCGCACCATCCAGCGCCTGCATACACCACGAGCACGCGCCCCTCCGCCTTCGCCCGCAACCTCTCGGTCCTCACGATCGAAAGCGCATCGGCATCCTGCGCAGCAAGCACGACGCGCACCCCCTTCTCGCTCCCTCCATGCGCATCCGCATCCGCTCCCGCGCTCGCTCCCGCACGCGCACTCGCTCCCGCGCTCGCTCCCGCTCCCGCACCCGCACCACTCGGCGTCGCCGGCGCATCCTGCGTGATCTTCGCCGTCGGATTGCACCCGACCACCGCCATCATCGCGATCGCGATCGCGCTCGAGAGCGCGCGCCCCATCACCGCGGTCGCCCCTGCGCAATCCACGTATCGACGAGCTGGATCTCCTCGAGCGGCAGCGGGTCATAACCGAGCGGCATCCCGCGTACCTCGCCGGTCGCCGCGCCGTCGACCTCGTCGTGCCGTGCGAGCATCGCCCGAACCAAGCGCGGCACGCCTTCGCCGTCCTTCGCGAACACGCTCTGCCGCTCGCTCTTGTCGTCGACGAACCCCGCTGCGATCCCTTCGTAGGCCGACAGGTTCAGTCCGCGCGGCTTGAAGCCGAAGCCGCCCGAATTTCCGGGTCCGCCGTCACCGATCGCGTAGTCCGGCTCCGAGTGGCAGTGCCAGCACGTGCGATGGAAGACCTTCTCGTCGACCTCCTTGAAGGTGACCTTGCGCGTGAGGAGCGGAAGCCTTGCCGAACGATCCTTGTGCGGCGCCGAGCTGAGCTCCGCGCTCAACAGGTAGCCCGCGACGTCACGCACCTCCGCGTCCGTGAGCGCGATCTTCAGCATCGCGCTGTCGGGCTTCACGAGGGCGGGATCCTTCAGCCACGCCACGAGCCTCGACGGCGCCATGCGCACGCGCGCGTTCACGAGATCGGGCGCAAGCCGGAACGCACGCTCGAACGCCCTGCCGTCCATGGCCGGCGGATTGGAGCTCGGCAGCGGCACGACGCCCGTCATCGAGTGACAGCTCCCGCAGCCCTTCGTCTCGAGCAGATGACGGCCCTTGCCGAGATCCGCGCCGGCGATCTCGGGCGCCTTCGCGAGATCGACGCCCGACGGCTCGCGACGATCGCCTTCGGAGCCGTCGGGCACGAGGTACGTCGCGATGTCTCGAGCATCGGCCGGGGTGATGGCGAGGCTCGGCATGAACTGCTTGAGATGCGGGCGCAGATCGCTCGGCCGGAGCAGATAGTCCTCCACCCACGATCGCTTGAACCGCTTGCCCGTCGCCTCGAGCGACGGCGCATCCGCGAGCTCCTTCACGCGCGGCTTCCAGCGTGTGATCGACGCGGCGGAGGCGCTGAAGCGATCCTCCATGATGTCCTTGTGGCAATGCACGCAGTGCTTGCCCTGGACGGCATCGGGATGCCCGCTCGCCTCGTGGCAGCGGTTGCACTCGTACTGGAGGACGAGCTCCTTGCCGTGCGCAGCGCTCGCCGCGGATGCGAGCGCGACGTTCGGCGAGCTCGATCCGCTCGGCACGAGCGCGCCCGCGTCGGAGGCCGCAGGATCGGGCTTGGGGTCAGGCTTCTTCGGGCAGCCCGTCAGGGCCACCGCGAGGAGCACGCCGAAGAGGAGAGATCCGAGGCTCGAGAAGCGAGGCACGGAAGCCAGCAGATCACACCTTGGCGGCGAACGCCGGCTTCGCGCTCGGCGAGCTGGGGTTGCCCGGCGCTGCGGGCTTGCAGACGCCCGGCGTCTTCGACATCTCTTCGCAGCGCTTGATGGCAGCCTCGGCGCCGGCCGCGTCGCCGCTGTTCGTGCGGAGCTTCGCGAGCGCGGCGTACGCATGCGGCGAGCCCATGAGGTCCTTCTGCGCGAGACCCTGGAGAAGCTTCAACGCCTCGGCCTGGCCCGTCGACGTCTTGCTGAGCGCCTCTCCGAGGTCGGCCTGCACGGTCGGATCGTTGGGGCGCTTCTCGTCGATCTCGCGGAGCGACTGCACGGCCCACTCGAGGTTCGCCTTGGGCGTCCACTCGATGCCGTTGGCGCTCGCGACGTTCGCCTTCTTCTCGGAGGCGATGCCGTCCGAGCGAACCACCGCGAGCGCGAACACGCGGAGGGCGCGCGTCTCGAGCGGGTTCTTGCCGACGGTCACGTTGCGGACGCCGGGAAAGCTCCCGAGGATCGCCTGCGCTGCCACGAGGTTCTGGCCGTTCTCGAGCGACTTCTCGGCGCGCGCGATCTCCTGGACCGGCGACGGACGCTGCGGGGTCGGGTCCATCCGGATCGACATGCCGCATGCCTCGGCATTCGATTCCAAGCCAACGTTCGTGGCGACGAACACAGCGGGTACGAGACCGAGAGCGACGGCGAGGACGGTGGCGATCTTCATGGTGGGCTTGCTCTTGGACGGCTCAGGTTTGCGAAAGTTCCAGGGCTTGAACGCTCGGACGTCGGCTGGCCTCGCGAAGCCGTGACCCGGGGCCTTCGCTTTTGTAGGAGGAGGTACGACATCCGAGCTGCTTCCCCCAACGCTCCGACTCGACTACCCAATTGGGCTGTCCGGGGTCGCCCGCGCGACCCGCCGACCCTCTCCTCCTCTCCTCATGACGCAAGCCGAAGCCCGCAAAGACA
Source organism: Myxococcales bacterium (assembly GCA_034666145.1). Classification (GTDB taxonomy): domain Bacteria; phylum Myxococcota_A; class Polyangia; order Polyangiales; family Polyangiaceae; genus Labilithrix. Next base: position 5,021 of record JAXDMI010000545.1, read on the forward strand.
CCTCCGCGCCCGACACCCCCGCGCCCTTGACCCGGCCGAGCGGCCAGCTCGACCACCTCGCCGAGCTCTATCGGCAGATGTTCCTGATCCGGCGCCTCGAAGAAGAAGCAGCCCGCGCGTATGCGCAGGGCAAGATCGGCGGCTTCCTCCATCTCTACATCGGACAAGAGGCCGTAGGCGTCGGCGCCATCGCGACGCTCAAGCCGGAGGACTACGTCGTCACCACGTATCGCGATCACGGCGTCGCCATCGCCAAGGGCATGAGCCCGAAGGCGCTGATGGCGGAGCTGTTCGGCAAGGTGACGGGCTGCTCGAAGGGCCTCGGCGGCTCGATGCACCTCTTCGACAAGGCCACCAACATGCTCGGCGGCTACGGCATCGTGGGCGGTCACATCCCGCTCGCGGCCGGCGTCGCGTTCGCCTCGAAGTACCGCGCCGACGGACGCGTCACGCTCTGCCTCTTCGGCGAAGGTGCCGTGAGCATCGGCGGCTTCCACGAGGGCGTGTCCCTCGCGGCGCTCTGGAAGCTGCCCATCGTCTTCATCTGCGAGAACAACGAGTACTCGATGGGCACTCCCCTCTCGCGCACGATGAGCGTCGAGGACGTGTCGATGAAGGCACTGGGCTACGGCATCGATCGCGATCGCTTCTTCGCCGACGACGTCCTCACCGTCGAGCAGCGCATCGGCGAGGCCGTGCAGCGCGCGCGCGAGCTGTCTCTGCCGACCCTCGTCGAGGTCCGCACGTATCGCTTCCGCGGGCACTCGATGAGCGATCCCGCGAAGTACCGCACCAGCGAGGAGCTCGAGGAGCGCAAGAAGAAGGACCCGCTCTTCCGCGCCCGCGCGAAGCTCGAGGCCGACGGATATGCGCCCGCGATGCTGAAGCAGCTCGAGAACGAGGTCGAGAAGGAGGTTCAGGAGGCGGTGAAGTTCGCCGAAGAGAGCCCCGAGCCCGACGCTTCGCTGCTCGAGTCGACCACCTACGACGGCCCTTTCGCGGCCTGAAGATCATGGCAAGAACGATCCGTTACCGAGAGGCCCTTCGCGAAGCGATGATCGAGGAGATGGAGCGCGACGATCGCGTCTTCCTCATGGGCGAAGAGGTCGGCCACTATCAAGGCGCGTACAAGGTCAGCGAGGGCATGCTCGAGAAGTTCGGCGAGCGCCGCGTGATCGACACGCCGATCGCCGAGGGCGGCTTCGCCGGTGTCGGCGTGGGCGCTGCGATGGTCGGCCTCCGGCCCATCGTCGAGTTCATGACGTGGAACTTCTCCGCCGTCGCCTTCGATCAGATCCTCAACAACGCCACCAAGCTGCGTCAGATGTCGGGCGGTCAGTTCAACTGCCCGATCGTGTTCCGCGGCCCCAATGCCAGCGCGCGGCAGGTCGGCAGCCAGCACTCGACGTCGATGGAGCATTTCTACGCGACCATCCCGGGCATCAAGGTGCTCGCGCCGGCGTTTCCCGCCGACGCGAAGGGCCTCATGAAGGCGGCCATCCGCGACGACAACCCGGTCTGCATCATGGAGTCGGAGACGCTCTACTCGGTGAAGGGCGAGGTCCCCGACGGTGACGTCGTCGTCGAGATGGGCAAGGCGAACATCGTTCGCAAGGGCACCGACTGCACCATTGTCGCGTACTCGCGCATGACGCACGTCGCGCTCGACGCCGCCGCGACGCTCG
>JAXDMI010000546.1:0-4609 GCA_034666145.1 Myxococcales bacterium
CGCGCCTGCGTGCTAGGCTTTCTCCGTCGCCATCGCGTGTTGACGCAAAGCAGCACGCGATCGCGTCGAATGTTCGAAACCGCCCGACCGGTTCGGCCGTACCCCTCTCCAGACCCGCCGCAGAACGCCTCATGATCCGACCCATCATTCGTCATGCGTGTTTCGGCGCGATTCTCGTCGGCGCGGCGCTCGGCTGTAGCAGCGGCGGTGATGGTGGCGGCGGCAGTGGCACAGCGGACGCGGGCACGACGACGGGCGCCGCGTGTGCTGCGGATAACCGTAAGGACATCTACGCGGCCGGCATGGCCAAGCAGACCGGGACGGGCGCGCTCTCCATCAAGCTGATGGACGCGATGCCTGCGCCTCCGCAGAAGCAGTCGAACACGATGGTCCTGCAGGTGCTCGATTCCGCCGGTGCGCCGGTCGACGGCGCGACGGTGTCGGTGACGCCGTTCATGCCCGACCACGGTCACGGCAGCTCGGTGAAGCCCACGGTCACCGCCAAGGGCGGCGGACTCTACGACGTCGCGAACGTCTACCTGCCGATGCCCGGGTTGTGGCGTCTCACCGTGACCGTGCAGATGCCGAGCGTCGCCGCGCAGGACGCCGCATTCCAGTTCTGCATCGACGGGTGATCACTCGATGCAGCGGAAGCCGCCGTCGCTCGTCCATTCGCGGTTCGTGCCGCCCAGCTCGTAGGTCGGGACGCGATCGAGGACGGCCGGATCGAGGTCCTGCGTCGCGACCAGATCATCGAGGAGATCGAAATCGACGGGGCGCATGCGAACGCGCATCGTCACGCGATCGGGCGCGGGAAGCGGAAGCGCGAACGTCTTCGTCACCGAGTGGAAGAACGCCGGGTCCTTCGGATCGGCGGTGACGGCCGCGGGCAGCAGCTCGGACTCGACGCGTGCCGCTTGCCAGAAGAGGTGCGTCTCCTTGTCGGCCGCGTCGAAGATCTTGTCGCGCAGGACCCACAGGTTCGGATCGGCGATGCTCGTGACCGCCTTCTTGTCCGGCACGACACCGCTCGCGAAGACCTGCGCGCCGCCGCGATAAGCGATGAGCTCGAGCCACGCCCGCCGGTCCTGCGCGGCGCCGCTCGGGAATTTGTGGCCTGCGAAGGCATCGTCGAGCGTGACCTCGGCGACGACGCCGGTGGCCGCCTGCTTCACGCACAGCTTCGTGAGCATCGTCGCGTCGAGGAGCTTCTGGATGCCGGCGCGCTGCGTATCCGCGCCGGTGAACGACGTGAGGGCGATGTCGACGGCGGGCATCGAGTGATCATGAACGCGTCGGATGGGCGCACCGGCGACGATCGCCGCCTGACCGTCGCGCCCGTCCATGTGGCACTTGCCGCAAGCGAGCTGCCCGGGCTTCGCATAGAGCGATGCGTTCCACTCGTCGAACGTGCGCTCGACGTGCGCGCCGGGAAGCGTGACCACGTCGTGGCACGCGCCGCACATCGTGGCCGAGTCGTGCGATTCGCGGTCGTGGAGGCTCGAGTAGGCCGCGCGATGCGGTGCCTTGACGGGATCGGTGATGCCGCCGCGCATGACGCCGTCGGTGGCGAGACGCAGCGGGTTGTTGTGCGTTCCCTCGACGGCGTCGGTGGCGTGACAGAAGAAGCAGGTCACGCCCTTCATCGCGCTCGGGAGCTCGGCGAGGTTGAGGCCGTCGGTGGTCTTGCCGAGGCGCACCGCCATCGGTGCGTGGCAGCCGACGCACAGCGTTCCCGCCTGGCCGTTGGTCTCGCGCTGCATGCGCTTGTTCATCGCGAGGAAGACGGGGTCTTCACTGGCGTACGCATGCATGCTGCCGGCCCACTCGCGGAACTGATCGGCGTGGCAGGGGAGGCAGTTGTTGGGGTCCATCAACGCGTCGCCGGTGAGCGTGGGCGCGTCGTCGGTCTTCGCGGACGACGTGCACGAGGCGAGCGCGGCCACGCCCGCCACGATGGCGACGACCGGCAAGGCGAGGGCGGTGCGCACGGACCTTCGGATCATCGGCTTTTCGAGCACCATCGAGGCCCCTCCTTTGTGGCACGCCCGCAGCTTCGGGCCAAGCCTGCCGATTTTTTCGTAAGAGCGCGGCTGTAGCTCCACGTACCGAGCGAGGTCCTCGTGAGCATCGCTTTTCCGTTCGTCCTGGCATGCGCGGTCTGTGGAGCAGGGGAGAAGACGCTCCCCTCCAACGGCACGGAGGTGGCCTTTGCGGGACGGAAGCGCGCGACCCTCGAGCTGCGCGCGGCCTCCTTCGAGACCACCGACCATGCGCTGCGCGTCGTCGAGCTGCGCGCGGAGCCGGGGCTCGCGATGGCGGTGGGCTCGGCCACCATCGTCGCCGCCGACGTGCCGGTGCTACGACGGTCGCTCGCGCTCGAGCAGCGGGTGCCGGTCACGCCGGCGGACCGCACGTCGAGCACCACGAGCCTCGGTGACGTCGAGCTGCGCGCGTCGCACACGGCGTGGAAGAGCGCGCCGGCGTTAGTGACCGAGCGTCTCACCATCGCAGCGGGCGTGAAGCTTCCGACGGCGCCCCTCGAGCACGATCCCGCGGGGGCGCTCGTGCATCCGGATCTGCAGCCGGGCTGCGGATCGATCGTGCCGCTCGTCGCGATCTCGTATGCGTGGACCTCGTCGTTCTGGTCGGCGTGGACCGGAGCGTCGCTGCTCTTTCCAGTGGAGGTGCGAGCCGGCTCCCATCCCGGGGACTCGTTGCGCGCGTCGTTCACGTTGCAGCTGCAGCCGGCGCGCGTGCTCGCGACGAGGCTCGGCGTTCACGGTCGTCTCGACAGCACCGGCGAGCTCGACGGCGAGGTCGTGCATCGATCGGGCGGCGCTTCGGTGTTCGTGGCCCCCGAGCTCGTGGCGAGCCCGACGCAGGACGTCGTGGTGAGCATCGGCGCGGCGTTCCCGATGGTCCAGGAGATGCGCGGTTATCGCGCCACCGCTCCGGTGCTGCTCGCGAGCGTCGGCGTGGACTTCTGAGAAGAGGCATATACGATCGCCTTCGAGCCCATGCGCACGCTTCCTTCGGTCGTCTTCGTGCTCGTCGCCGGCGCGCCGATCCTCGCCGCCAACGGCTGCACCGCCTTCGAGCCGGAGGTCGGCGCCCGCCAGCAATCGGCCGGTACCGCGGCGCCTGCTGCCACCGACGTCGGCAGCTACGGACCGAAGCCCGACGCGGGCGACGCCGGCGACCCGCGCTGTCTCGGTGACGGCGGCTACCAGGACAACCCGTGCGACGCGTGCGAGAACAACAACTGCTGCGAGACGCGCTTCGGTTGCTACGACGACAAGACATGTGACGCCGCCAACACGGCGTTCGATCCGTGCCTCGCTGCCGCGGTCGATGGATACGGGCAGCCCGATGCGGTGGCCGTCAAGAAGTGCTGGGACACCTTCGCGGCGAGCGGTGCTCCGGCCGCTGCGCGCGTCGCCTGTCAGCGCGCGAAGTGCAAGACGATCTGCTCGGTGCCCTAGGTCACTTGAACGCGCAGGTCGCGTCGCACGACGCCTTGGTGCACGCCCCGACTCCGCTCGTGAATGTCGCCGGCGTCGGGTTGCCGCCGCCGTTTTGACAGGTGCTGAAGCAGTCCGCGCGGTCCGAGCTATTGGTTCGTGTCGTGCAGTCGAGGCGACACGACAGCGCGCGCTTGCAGTCGCTCGTGTTCGCGCACGTGTCGACGTCCGTGCAGCAGCTGTTGGCGAGGCACTGCTTGCAGGCCATCAGCCCGTTCATCTGGCTCATGCGAGCCGTTGCCGTCACCACCTGCGTCGTGGAGCACTTCGGGGCGGCGTCAGCGGCATCGGCCGCGATGGCATCGCCCTTCGCGTCCGCGGAGGGCGCGCCGTCGCCGTTCGCGTCGAGACCACCGCCGCCGTCTTCCGTGAGATCGAAGACGTAGTCGTTGCTCAGTCCCGTGACCTGACCGCAGGCGCTCGCGGTCAGCACGAGGCCGCCGAGAAGAAGCGGCACCGAGAGCGCGAGGGTCCTCATGCGAAGAGGTGCAAACTGCATGTTATTAGAAGCTCCCGTCGAGGCCGATGGAGCTCGCGGTGACGAACGGCGTCACGCCCGTCGCGGAGGCCTTCGGCTTCGACAACAGGAAGTATCCCACGGCGGCGGTGACGAGGCCCGCGCCGCCCACGGCAAATCCGATCGTCGAGATGGTCGCGACGGTACGGCCCGAGTCGACGTCGCTTTTCGCGGACGGAGGACAGTGTGTGTTCGTGCAGGCCTTGTTGACGTTGCTCGCCTTGCCGAGGGCGATGATGCCGGTGACCGCGCCCACGCCGATGCCGACCACGCCGACGCCGAGGCCGATCCACGTGACCGGGCTGATCTGCTTCGGACCCGTGTCGGGCGTGACGGGTCCTGCCACCGGCGGCGCGATCCCGCTGCCCGTGAGGTCGACGGTGAGGTCCTGCGTCTTCGACTCCTCGAGGTCGACGTTGCGCGTCTCCTCGTGCGTTCCCGCGCGGGCGAGCACGACATGCTTGCCCGGGTTCACCTTGCGCATGCCGGTGAGACCGACGATCGGAACCGTGAAGCCGTCGACCTGAAGCTGCGCCGCGGAGTCGGACGCCACGCCGGTGAGCTTCAC
>JAXDMI010000547.1:0-14109 GCA_034666145.1 Myxococcales bacterium
CGAGCTGGTGACGCGGACGTCGAGCTTCGCGTCCTCGGCGCCAACGGGGATGCGCACGACGCCCACGCGGAAGTCGGCCTCGCTCTGACCGATGGGAAGGAGCGTGACCGCGGCGTGCAGCCAGGGCGCGTTCGCCGCGCTCACCGGGACGTCGAACGTGCCGCTCGGGCCCTCGATGCGCTTCGTCTCGTGACGCACGATGCCGCCTTGTTCGTACGTGACGAGGGCCGTCGCCTTCGCGAACGGGCTCTGCACGAGGAGCTTCGCGGTCTCGCCTCCCTTGTAACGCGCCTTGTCGAGGACGAGCGGCACCTTCTTGCCCTGCGAAGGAACGGCCTCGCGCACGCCGGCGACCCATCCGCCGTAGGCCCAGAAAGACGTGCTGGAATCATCGCGGTCGTCGACGCGCGCCACGACGCGGAAGTCTCCGCCGTGCGGTACGGGGAGATCGCACGAGACCGGCTTGTCGCCGCTCACCACGTCGCACTCGGCTTCCTTCTTCGCGACGTACTTCCAGTGCTCGACGGTAGCGCCGCTCTCCGCCTTCTCGGCGGCCCGGGTCCACGTGAGACGCTCGAGACGCGCGGTGACCTTCGTGCCGGGCGCGACGTTTCCGCTGGCGTCGACGGCGCCGAGCGCGACGCGCAGCGGTTGACCGGCGTCGCCGAAGCGACGCGACAGCTCGAGGCCGGCATGATGAGCGAACGGATCCTGGACGGTCCGGAGCTGGCCGCTCACGTGACGATTCGAAGCGTCGGTGACGTCGGCCTCGAGCACGAGCTCGGTGGGGCCGTCGGCGAGGGGCCCCGTGACCGCGTCGACCGGCAAGGCGCCGTCTTCGCCGAGCGTGCCTTCACCGGTCACGGGACGGAAGGCCTCCGTGGTCGGCGCGTCCTCCCACCAGTTGTAGTCGCGGCCGAAGGAGAGCCCGGCTTCGGCGAGCGGGCCGCCCTTCACGGGCACGCGCGATTTCTTCAGGACCCACGTCGCGTGCGCTCCGCCCATCGGCGCGCCGAAGAGGTAGCGACCGACGATGCGCGCCTTCACGGTCGGCGGCGCGGTGGGCACGGACGCGGCGGGGGCCGGCTCGACGTCCACCTTGAAGCGTGGCGTCTCGAAGTCGGCGACGCGCACCATGTCGCTCGCGAGCAGCGTGTGCTTGCCGTCGTCGAGCTCGAGGCGCAGGACGAAGCGTCCGGTGTGCGCGTTCTTCGCGAACGAGACGTCCTTGTTCACGGCGCCGCGCGCATTCGTGACGAGCACGTCGTCGGCGACGTCGGTTCCCACCGGATCCACAACGCGCAGGCGGACCTTCGCGTTGGGGAGCATGCTAATGGTTGCATCATGCACGCTTCGTACGAAGCCCTTCACGCTCATCTTCGATCCGGGGCGATACACGCCGCGATCGGTCACGAGCATGCCGACGGCATCGGTCGCGGGATGAGCGTCGGCGCCGTCCTCGCCGACCGACAGCTCGGGGAAGAGGGAACGCGACGCGATCGACGTGCCGTCGAGCGGCATGAGCAGCTCGGCATCGCCGGCCGAGACCGCGAGCACGGGGTCGTCGCCTGCTGCCGCCGCGTTCGACGCGAGGAGCACGCTGCCGCCCGCGTCGGTGTTGCCGGATGCGGTCCCGATCGACACGCGCGCGCCCGACACGGGCTCGCCGCTGCCCAGGCGGAACACCTGAACGACCGATTTTTCCCCGGCTTGGTGCACGTGCGCGGCGAGCGCGTCCTTGCCCGTCGCGAACACGACCGCCATCGAGGGCTGACTCGCGGGGCTGCCCGCGGGATACGAAGACGCGACCGCGCCGTCGGCCGCCTTCGCGATCCGCACCTGCGCGACGTACGCGCGCCCGCGTTCCAGCTTGCTCCCGAGATCGAGGATGGTCTCGACGTTCACGTCGCGCTTCGGCGGCGGGGCGAACGTCACGACGGTGGGCTCACCGCTCGGAGACGTCCAGGCGCGCGTGTCCTTGAGGGCCTTCGCGTATGCCGCGACGTCACCCTTGGGGAGCGCCCACAGCGCGAGCTCACCCTTCTCCACGTTGCGCGTCGTCACCGGGAACGAGCGCGTCGCCGGCTCGTCGAGGAGCGCGACGCCCTCCGACATCGTCGCGCTCGCGGGCAGCGGACGCGACACGAACGTGAACGCGACGGGCGGAACGGTGCCGCCGTACTGATCGCGCATGCCCTCGGCCTGGATGCTGTACGTCGTCGACGGCGCGAAGCTCGCGGAGATGGAGAGGTCGTCCCATCCCGACACGTAGAGGTTCTTCGGCACCGGTGAGACGTGGACGTGCTTGTTGCCGCTGCTGTAGCCGAGGCCGAGCGGATTCGAGAAGCGCACGCGCAGCGACGTGTCCTGCCCGCCGCGGACCCAGCGGTCCTTCGCTTCGCAGTCGGAGCCGTTGCACGTGATGTCGACGAGCTTCGTGGCCTCGGCGATGCGGTAATCCTGGGAGCGAGCCTCGTCCTCTTCGTTCTGGCTCTTGGCCTCGACGGTGATTTGCTCACTGCTCGGGAGCAGCGGCGAGGGCTGCAGCAGGAGCACGAAGCGCGGATCGATCTTCTGTCCTTCGAACGCATTCCGCGGGGGATGACTGAGCACCACCGGGACCTTCACCGCCGGCTTCTTGTCCTTGCCGGGCTTCGTGACGGTCACGAGCTTCGACGCGAGACCGAGGTCGATGGGCTGGTCGTAGACGATGGTCACCGCCTGCACGCCGCCGAGCAGCGAGTCGTCGCTCGGCGACATCGCGATGGGGCGCGCGCGTCCGGGCTTCGGCACGTAGTAGATGGTCTTGCCTGCCACCTCGACGATGGGGTCCGCCTTGAACGTCGCCTTGAAGCCGCCCTCCAGCTTCTTGCCGGTGGGTGAGGTGAGCTCGGGGATCTCGAGCGTGTACTCGGTGTCCGGATCGAACGGCTTCTCGGCGCGGAACTCGACCTCGCTCGCGTAGCTCCACACGGTGTGACCCGGCACAGGCGGCGTGATGACGATGTTGGGCGCCTTCTTCTTTGCCTTCGCGACGTCGGCCATGTCGACGACGGGCTCGTTGAACCCGATACGCACGACCTGTCCCTTGTTCTGGAAGTGACGCTTGTCGTCGAGCTCGGGGGACGTGACGTGCAGCGCCAGGTCGACCTTCAGCGTCGCCGGCGACGACGATGCGGGGAGCGGCATGCGCTCCGACCAGTCCTCGTCACCCGAAGGGAATTCGATGGGACCTGCCTTCCCGACCACGAGCCCGAGCGGCGGCGCGTCATGGCGGTGACATCCCTGCGCCGCGGCGAGCGCGACGACGAGCCCAGCGAGCGCGATCGACGCGCGTCGTTTCATGTTCGATCCTCCAGACGAGTACGCCGGAGAACGCCCGAAAAGGTGCGACCGATTCCCGGTCTATGCGGGTACGAGCCGGATGGCCTTCTCCGGACACGCCACGACGCAGAGGCCGCACGAACGGCAGGCGGCGGCGTTCGGGGTGTAGGCGGACCGACGTCCGTGCGCGCGACTCTTCAGCTGCGCGACGTGCCCGGAGCGGCGCGACAGTCGTCACCCGGTCGATCGGGATGACGCGCGGCGCGGCGTGCTTTCTCGGGGTCGCGAACGGGCTTGGGCATGGAGGCACGCGCTCACGCGTTCCAGGTCAGGGGAAAAATCCAGCGCGTGGTCGGAGCCGCTGCCAGCTGCCGACTGCCATCAGATGCCGGGGCCGCGATCCACGTTGTGAAGCCCCGAGGTGAACTGCGAGTCGGGCTGCGGTGCGCGATCGGACGCGAATCTCGCTCGCCTGGATCTGACGCGGTCCATGAGCGGCGGCGGAACGGTCGTTGCTCGAGTGTCTCTGCATGAGCGCTCCCAGCAGCAGGCCTCCCGTACCTCGGCCGACCGTCCGCAAGACCGCGCCGCCGGTGGCGCTGCCGGTGGCGCCGCCGGTCGTCGTCGACGTGCCGGCCGCGTATGCGGAGGAGCCGCCGGTCATTCGTGAGCGTCTGGCATCGTCGCTCGAGCTCGCGGACGACGATCTCGTCCTCGAGGAAGCGCCGGTCGCTGCGCGTCGCTCGACACCCCCGCCGCCACCGCCGTCGCGGAGCACGGTGGTGCCGAAGCTCGAAGGCGTGGCCGACGTACCGAAGATCGCGCCGATGCCGGTGCCGGTCATCGCCATCGAGCCGATGCCTGTCATCGCCATCGAGCCGGTCCCCGAGTCTCACGTGCAACTGAAGCCGGCGCCGGTGCAGACGTTCGCGCCGGTGCAGGCGATCGAGACGGCGAAGCCGAAGCTCGAGTCGATGCTCGATCCGTCGGAGGCGCTCTTCGACGGCATGTACGATCTCGTCTACGCCGACAGCCCGTGGCAGGCGGCGCGGCTCTGCGCATCCGCGCTCGGGCGCGCGCTCGGCGCACGCAGCGTCATCGTTCATGCGCACGACCTCGTCACGCGCGAGCTCCGCGCCATCGGCGTCCACGGCGACGGCGAGTTCGACGTCCTCGGCTCCTCGGACCCGAGCGAGGACGACCTCGTGGCATCGGCGGTCATCTGCAACGAGAAGCCGGTGACGATGCGCTTCGACGGCGAGCTGCCGCGACTCGCCCCGCGTCGCCTCGGCATGATCGGCGGCGCGCCGCGCACGCTGGTCGCCGTACCCGCGATGGCGTGGGGACGCTGCGTCGCCGTCATCGAGATCATCGATGCCGACGAGCGCTTCGCGGGTCGCGTTGCCGACTCCGCCGCGTACGTCGCCGAGCGCCTCGCCGCGTTCCTCTCGGATCGCGCGGCCGCGTAAAGAAGCCGCGGCCACGTGGTCTGACCCTGGTCTACGATGCTCGCCGTGAGCACCTACGAATCGATGCGCGTGGATATCGTGGACGGCATCGCCGACGTCTGCATGATCGGCCCCGGCAAGGGCAACGCGATGGGCCCGGCGTTCTTTCGCGAGCTCCCCGAGGTCTTCACCGCGCTCGATCGCAACGAGAGCGTGCGCGCCATCGTCGTTCGCGGCAAAGACGGCGTGTTCTCGTACGGCCTCGATCTCGGCGCGATGGCGGGCTCGCTGATGCCGCACCTCGCTCCGGGAAACCTGGCGTCCGAGCGCGCGAAGCTCCTCGACCTCATCGTCGACATGCAGCGCGGATTCGATGCCGTGGAGCGCTGCCGGAAGCCGGTCATCGCCGCCATCGCGGGCGCGTGCATCGGCGGCGGTGTCGATCTCGTCTCGGCGTGCGACGTTCGCCTCTGCTCGCGTGACGTGAAGTTCAGCGTGCGCGAGGTGAAGGTGGCGATCGTCGCCGACATGGGCAGCCTGCAGCGCCTGCCGCGCATCATCGGTCACGGTCACACGCGTGAGCTCGCGTTCACCGGCAAGAACATCGACGCCGCTCGTGCGCTGCGGATCAATCTCGTCAACGACGTCTACGACGACGAGGCAACGCTCCTCGAGGCGGCGCGCGCGATGGCCCGCGAGATCGCCGCCAACCCCGCGGTGGTGGTCCAGGGCGTCAAGCAGGTGCTCTCGTTCGGCGAGAGCGCGCGCATCGCCGACGCCGAGCGCTTCGTCGCGGTGTGGAACGCAGCGTTCCTCGCCTCGGCCGATCTCCAGGAAGCGATGACGGCGTTCATGGAGCGCCGTCCGCCGAAGTTCACTTCGTGAAGCTGCCTTCGCTGCCGTCGCCCATCAAGGAGACGTAACGCTCGACCTGTCGCAGCATCTCCGCTGACGCGGCGGGGATCTCGACGCCGATCGCGGACAAGCCCGACGTCTCGTCGGAGCGCGTCGCGCGCGACCACTTCACGAGCGCGGACTCCGACACGACGCGACCGTCGAGCGGAAGCGCGAAGCGCACCGTCACCTCGGTCCCGCCCTTGATGCTGCCGCGCGACACGACGAGGAGACCGCCGCCCGAGATGTCCTCGCTGCGACCGTCGACCGTGCCGAGGCCCGGCACCTCGATGCGCACCGGCGTGCGATACGGCGCGCGCGCGAAGCGACGCTGCTCGGGGCCGGTCGCCGCGGGCGGCTTGGCGGCGGCCGCGTCGCGCGCCTTCGGTGATGCCTCGAGCAGCTGGGTGCGTTCGCGGGCGCGCGGCACCGCTTCGAGGAGCGCGTGCGCGAAGTCCTTCGCCGACTCGAAGCCCGTCGCGTCTTTCGCGAGCACCTTCGTGATCACCGGCACGAGCCACTCCGGCACGCCCGACGATTTCGCGCCGCTGGCTTCGGCGCCCGCCTTCGGTCGCTTCCCGGTGAGCGCCTCGAACGCGCAAATGCCGAGCGCCGCGAGGTCCTCGCGGATGTCCGCGACCGTCACGTCGCCGATGCTCACCGTCGCGCGTCCCCACGACGTGAGCTTCACGCGCTCGAGGCCGTACCCGTCGCGCGCGACCACGATGTTCTCCGGCACGACGTGCCGGTGCACGACGCCCGCCGCATGCGCAGCAGCGAGCACGTCGGCGACCTGGAGAACCACCGCACAGGCATCGTCGGCTACGAGCTTGGTGCGCGCCGCGACGAGGCCGTCGAGCGTGCGTCCTTCGAGCGGCTCGAGCACGATGTACGGATCGCCGAGCTCGGTCGTGCCGGCATCGCGCAGCTCGACGGCGCCCGGATGCGTGATGCGTGCGAGCGCCTTCTGCTCGCGGCGGATGGCGGCTGCGTTCTCCTCGCCGTCGTCGGCGCGCACGGCGAGCGCCAGCAGCGAACGGCGCGCCGTGCGCACGTTCCGCACCTCCCAGCGCGAGCCCGTACCCGGGTTCGACTCGTCGCCGAGATCGCGAAGGAGCTCGTAGCGTCCGTCGACGATCGCCCCTTTTTCATAGGACGAACGGCCCCAGCGATCGATCGCGCCCGCGAGCAGCGGCTCGAGCTGACGACCGTCGACCTCCTCGCTCCAGACGACGAGATGGGCGTCGTTGTCGAGCGCGAGCCGATTCAGGCCCGAGCGATCGAACGCGTACACGTCGTCGGTCACGACGATGGCGCACGGTCGATGCTCGACGACGAGCTCGCCGGCCCGCGCGATGCCTCCGTCGATGAGCGTGGCCGAGAGCGACTTCGCGGCCTGCCGGCACTGGACGAGGAACGCCTCCGGTGCGTTCAACGCGAGCACGGTGGGCGCGCGCTTCTCGCGCGGGCTCGCAGGGGCGATCTCGACGAGGTCGTTCTCCTCGATCGCCTCTCGGATCGAGACCTTCTTCGCGCGCTCCGGCACGGGCGGCTTCGGCTTCGTCACCGTCACCGACTTGGCGGGCGCTTGCTCTTTGCTGTCGGGCGTCGTGCTCGCCGGCGCCTCCATGCCGTAGAGGCGCGACAGCGCGGACCGCACCTCGCCGGCCTCCGCCACCATCGGACGCACCATGATCTCCGCGGCTGCCGAGCACATCGCGAGCGCGATGTCGTCGGTCGGGTCGTCGGTCGCGACGTAGAGGATCTTCTGGCCCTTCGACACGCGAAGATGGACCGGCACGACGGCATGCTCGATGGCGACGTCGCTCGGGATGAGCGCGAGGATCTCGGGTGCAATCTCGAGATGGGCCAGCGAGATCCACGGGCAGCTCAGCTGACGCGAGAGGAGCTGCGCGAGCTGCTGGGCAGTCACGACGCCGCGCTCGACGAGGATCTCTCCGAGTCGTCGCTTGTCGGTCTTCTGGACGACCAGCGCTTCGTCGAGCTCGCCCTGGGTGAGCACACCCGTGTCGATGAGGAGTCTTCCGAGCGGAGCCGAGCGAAGCATGTGGAGCGTGGATCATCGCGCGGCAGGCGCCGGATTGGTAGCTCGGACCGCACCTTCGCGGTGCTCTTCCGCTCCATCTCCCGCACCATTCCGGTGCGCGCCGACTCGAGAAAACAGCGGTGGATGCGCCCAGACCGTGCGGCGCTGCATTTGCAGCTGCCCCGGCCATGAGAGAGATCCCCCGTTGGGGCCGTGTCACCGCGAACGCGAACGAGTTCCTGATCCAGATGCGTCGAGGCAAGGTGGTCCGATCGGGCCAGGGCCTCTCGTGCTTCAAATGGCCCTGGGACAGTGTCGCCGTCGTGCCGACATCGATCGCGAAGCTGACCTTCTCGGCCGATCAGGTGACCGTCGAGAAGGTCGGGGTCGAGGTCCGTGGTCTCGCCGTCTATCGCATCGCCGATCCGTTGCTCGCGTTTCGGATGATCGACGTCGATCGCTCGTCGCTCACCGAGATCCTGCGCGACATGTTCGTCGGTGCCACGCGACGCATCGTGGCGCGGCTCACGCTCGATGAATGCATCACGCATCGGAAGGACCTCGTCGCGCAGGCGCTCATGGGCGAGATCGCGCCGATCCTCGCGGGCGAGGGGAGCATGAACGACGTCACGACGGCGGGCTGGGGCGTCGTGCTCGACACCATCGAGATCCAGGACGTGAAGGTCCTCTCGCAGGAGGTCTTCGGTCGGCTGCAGGCCCCGTATCGCGAGAAGCTCGCGCTCGAGGCGCTCATCGCCGAGAACGGCGTGAAGCAGGAGCGCGCGCGCCTCGTCGCCGAGCGCCGTCGCGTCGAGGAGCAATCACGTCGCGAGCTCATGGCCGAAGAAGAAGCGCGCTTCGTCGTCGAGCGGCGTCGCGCAGAAGAAGCGCGCCAGCACGAGGACGAGCTCGCGCGCCAGCGCCTCGAGGCCGAGCTCGCACGGGAGCGCCGCAAGGCGGAGGCCGATCGGGAGCGCGCCGCCATCGAGCTCGAGGCGAAGCGCGAAGCGGGTGAGACCGACGCGACGCTCGTGCGGCTCGCCCGCGCCGCGCACGTCGACCTCAGCGAAGCGCGGCTCCGCGAGGTGCTCATCACCGAGACGATGCCCGAGGTGGCGCGCGCCTTCCGCGGCTCGTTCGATCGCGTGAACGTCACGTCGACGAACGGCGGCGAGATGTTCGGCTTCCTGACCGCGGGTCTCGATCAGGTGCTGTCGGTGGCGCGGGAGCACGGCGCGCGCGATCGCGACGGCAAGCGCTGACTCACATGCACTGGACGTCGGTAGCGCCGTTGACGGTGCAGCTCTTCGCGCAGCACTTCACGTCCTGCGCCCTGCAGGCACCCGCGTTGCATTGCACTCTGCACGTAACTCCACCGCACCCGACGTTCTTGCAGGCGTCCTTGCCCGTGCACGTCACATCGGTGGTCGTGGCCATGCCGCGGACGGAGCCGCACGCCTGCTCGCCCGAGCAGACGACGTTGCAGCTCGCGGCCGTGCCGCAATCGACGACCGCGCAGCTCTTCGTTCCCGTGCACGTGACGCTGCACGCGATGCCGGGCGGACACGTGATCGCGCCGCTGCAGCCGGCGGCTCCCGGGCACCCGATCACGCACGTCCCTGCGGAGCACGTTCCACCCGCTGCCGGGCACGCGGCGGCGCATGCGGCGGCGGCGAGCTGATCGGGGGTCGCCGTCGACCCACCGTCGGCCTCCGCGCCGGTCGAGTCGCCGGGCGCGACGGCGTCGCCGGAATCATCGACGCCGCCGTCGTTGCCATCCGGCAGGGTGGTGAGGTTCGGCGCGCTCACGCACGCGACGATGGCCGCGGCTCCTCCGACGAGGATCGACGTGAGGACGAGCGATCGGACCATCGTCCGATTCTCCCACGTCGACCGTCGTAGCGCCGGAAGCTCTGCCGTGCCGCATGGCGCCGCAGCGCGTCGATCGCGCGCCGCAGCGAGCGCGTCGCGGCGAGCGCGTCGCGACGCGTACCGATCGCGCACGGTGGCGAGCGAAAATTTACGCGGGGCGTGAGAGAAGTAGCGAGGTCCGTGGAAACGACGTCGGGAAAGGTGGCGAAGTTCTTGCAGTGGCGCCCCTCCGGGGGGCTGCGCGTCGATCGACGTGCCGCACGTGGTGCATTCTCCTGGAGCGAACACCTTCGATGCGACGCCTCTCTCCTCTCGTCCTCGTGCTGCTCGCCAATGCGTGCAGCTCCTCTGACAATGGCAACCCAACGCCGGCCCCCGGACCGGCCGACGCCGGACCGACGGCGGCCACGATCGTCGCGGATCTCCGCGCCGATTCGAATCGCGACGGCGACGTTCTGTTCGACGACACCGATGCCGTAAAGACGGTCTGGGACGCCAAGAATGGCGCCGTGTTCCTCGCGAACATCGACGACGACAAGGGGCGCTGCCCGAAGACCGGCAACGACGCCGACCTGCCCAAGTGCAACGACGCGACCAACGAGGTCATCGACGGCGCCGACGATGTCCTGGATCTCGCGCGCTTGAAGACGAAGCCCTGGGCGGAAGCCCCAGACAGCGCCACGGCGATCATCTCGATCACTCCGGCCGCGAAGAGCTTCGTGCGCCTCTTCAAGAAGACCGGCGAGGGAGCCGCCGACTTCACGGTCTTTGCCGACGGTGACGCGCTCACCGTCGACGAGCTACGCGCAGGCGTCGAGCTCGCCATCGAGGGCAAGGACATCGTCCGCGACCCGAAGACGTGGGACGGCTTCGTGGATGTGAAGCTCACCGTCACGGTCGATGCGGCTTCGGCCGACGACACCGTTCGGATGCGCGTCGCGCCGGTGATGACGTATCACCACCTTCTTCCCGCCGAGGAGGTCTTCGTCACCAGCAACGGCGACCCCGGCAACAAGCTGATGCGCACCGACCTCGCGGCGGCGTGCACGGGCGCGGGCCTCCCGACGCCGACGCTCATCAAGGACCAGGATCCGTGGGCGCAGGACTTCTTCGAGACCGCGTTCATGTCGATGCCGGGCGCCGGCGGCGCGCAGCACGTCGTGCAGGTCGCGCTGCGATCCGCCAACGTCTACGACGAGACCGACGCGAAGAATCCGCTGCGGCCCGCAGGTCAGGTGGTGTTCTCGATGCTGCGCGGCAAGGACAAAGCCGCCGTCCAGCAGTTCGACATCAAGCACGACCCGAACATGGATTCGCTGAACTCGTTCGGCAACCTCGAGACCATTCCGCCGTATACGCTCGCCGACAAGACCTACCCGCTCGGTCGCATGATCCGCGGCAAGACGGCGACGTTCTTCCCCGACCCGACCTTCGTCACGATGATGGAGTCGCAGTCGATGCAGCCGCCGGTCTACATCGACACGTCGTGGCTGCTCGTCGGTCACGTCGACGAGACGATGTCGTTCGTGAAGGCCAGCACGCCGCGCGGTTGGGCGTTGCTCGTGAACGACCCGACCATCGCGAAGAAGATGCTCGACGACCAGGTCACCGCCGGCAACGGCGCGACGAAGATGTTCATCGGCGAGAGCTGGTACGACGACAACGGGGCACCGTCGCCGGCGGAGACCACCATCTCGGCGGTGCTCGCCGACACGACGGTGATGACCGCGAGCGCCGACGCCGCGACCGAGATCGACGGGCAGCTCGCCATCGTCAAGAAGGAGACCGGCCTCACCGACGCCGAGATCATCAAGATCCCGTTCCTGCACACGTCGATGCAAGGCGTCTCGTACGCCTACATTCCCGGGCTGGTGAACGGCATCCTCGTCTCCGACAAGGACTTCGTCGTGCCGAATCCGCACGGGCCGCTGATCAACGGCCAGGACATCTTCCAGCAGACGATGACCGAGCGCCTCGCGCCGCTCGGCATCACCGTTCACTTCGCCGAGGACTGGGACGAGTACCACGCGGCGCTCGGCGAGGTTCATTGCGGGTCGAACACACGACGAAAAATTCCGGACACGAAGTGGTGGGAGACGGGCCGATGAAGACGCGTAGCAAGACCGTGATCACCGTTGCGAGCATCCTCTGCGGGCTCGCGCTGTCTGCATCCGCCTCGGCTGCGCCGGGCTTTGCCGTCGACTCCACGAAGCTCGTGGCCGCGCAGCGGACGACGCTGCGCACGAACATCGACAAGGCGCGCCTCGCCGATCCCGTCGCGTTCCACGACGTGCGCGAGATCGTCTCGCACGCTCGCGAAGCCGACAAGCATGCGCGCGGGCGCAAGGCACCGAACTCGCTTCGCCTCGCGGGTCTCGGCACGAAGGCCCTCATGCCGATGCTGGAGCTGGTGGCGTTCGATGCGCCGCCGCTCGCCGCCGGTGAGACTGCTGCCGACCGCGCATCGGTCGCGCGCGATCTGATCGAGGCCATCGGTCTCCTCAAGGACGCGCGCTCCATGCCGGTGCTCGTGGCGATCCTCGAGCGCGAGAGCGACGTCGCCACGACGCGCACCGCGGCCGAAGCGGTGGCGCGCATGGACAGCGACGAGGCGGCGAACGTGCTCGTCGCTACCGTCGACAAGGCCACGGGCGAGCGCGCGACGGCGATCCTCGCCGGTATGGGCTCTTGCCATCGCACCATCGTCGCCAAGACGATCGGCGATCGTCTCGCTGCGCATCTCGACGACGCGTCGGCGCATCAGGTCATCAAGTCGCTCGGTCACGCCGGGAGTGCGTGGGCGTGGAAGACGCTGCCCGATCGTAGCGAAGAGGCGGAGACCCGTGCGACCGCTGCGCGCGCGCTCGTGACGGCGTTCGTCCAGTACAACGGTGAGGCTCGGGAGGCGGCAGCGAAGGCGCTGCTCGTCGTCGACGACGCCCACACGAACGCGCTCATCGAGGCGGCGCGTCGCTCTGCACCGGCGGACACCGCCGTTGCGCTCGACGAGCTCGCGCGACGGTTCGCGAGCAACCCGACGCACTGAGCCCGAGCTCTACGCGAAGAACACGATGCCGTAGTCGCCGATCGGCCGGAAGCCGACGGCGGCGTACGACCTCTGCGCGGCGACGTTCTTCTCGTCGGTGAAGAGGATCGCGCTGCGCACGCCGCGATCGCGTGCATGTTGCAACGATCCGGCGACCACGCAACGCGCGTAGCCGCGACCGCGCAGCGCGATCGGCGTCCACACGCCGCCGATCTGCACGAGGTCGGCGACGGTGGCGTTGAACGCGCTGTACGCGACGCGCTCGCCGCCCTGCGTCGTCACGACGAAGTGGTGGCCCTTCGCCTGGTAGGCGTCGAGATACCGTCGCTGGTCGGCGCGGCTCTCGGCGGTGTCGGGCGTGCTCATCGTCTCGGCGCAGTACTGCATGCGCCACTCGAGGACCGCGTCCATCTCGCCCGCGACCGGCGCCCGGACGACGAGCTCGCCGCTGCTCAGTGGATGCGGGACGACCAGCGCATCGAGGGCGAGCGCGTAGAGGATCTCCTTGCTCGAGAAGCGCATCGCGGCGCTGTCGAGGCCGAGCGCAGAGCGGACGCGCGTCACCTCGGCATGCGGTCCGAGGATCCCGCCGACGCGTTTGCCCGTGAGCGCGACGGCATGCTTCGCGAGGCTCTCGGCGTGAGGTCCCGGCGCGACGACGACGTTGTCGTTCCAGAAATGCGCGGCGACGCCGGCGAGCGCACCGTCGTCGAACGCGCCGGCATACACGCCGCTGAACGGTTGGCCGTCGCCCGTGAGGCCGGCGCGCGCGAGGTTCGAGCGCAGGAACAGCGTCGTCTCCGGCATGCTCGCCAGGTAGGTCTCGACGGCCGCCTCTTCGCCCGGAGCGAGCCTGCGGATCGCGATCGCCATGCGTCCACGATAGCGAAGACGATCGGATAGTCTCGACGCTTCGTTTCCATTCGGGGAGGTCCACATGGCGATGGGTTGGCTCAAAGGTCTCGTGGCGCCGACGGCATTCGGAGACGCCGCGCAGGCGCCGCTTCCCGGGATGGCACCCGGCGGTGGTCCGCCGATCGGTGGAATGCCTCCGCAAGGTGGCGCACCGTACGGCGGCGCGGCGTATGGGGGCGCACCGTACGGCGTTGCGCCGCCTCCACCGGGCATGGCACCACCCGCCTACGATCCGTCGTCGCTTCCCAACGCGATGCAGTGGTCGACGGGCACACGCACGCAAGGCGGAGCAGGCGCCCAGGTCGGCGCGAGCGGGAACGTCGTGAGCGCGCTCGCCGAGACGTCGACCGCTCCGCAGTCACTCGAGGCGCGCTGCGCGCAGCTCCAGCACGACGTCGACTCACTCGCGCTCTTCGCGCGCACGCTCCTCACGATGCTCGAGGACAGCAAGGTGGTCACGCGCGCGCAGTTCGACGCCACGAAGAACCGACTCGACATGCTCGACGGCAAGCTCGACGACCGCTGATCAGGGCGTTGGATCAGGGCAGCGGGCGCGAACTCTC
>JAXDMI010000548.1:0-8561 GCA_034666145.1 Myxococcales bacterium
GGCAGCATCTATCCCGGCGACTGGGAGTTCCAGATCGACGGCATCTACACCGCCGCCCGCAAATCGCTCGACCGCTCGCAGTTCCTCTTCCACTGGTCGTACCTCAACGACTCGATCCCCGAGGAGCGCAGGGACACGATCGGCTGGGTGATGACCCGCGTCGAGGATCCGTCGCAGAGCGCGGACATCTCGGCGAGGATCGACAAGATCTTCGACGAGCGCGACACGCAGACCGTGACCATGAGCGAGCGCAACATGCAGCTCTCCTTCATGGCGATGTTCGGCACCATCCTCACGGTGCTCGACGTCGTGTCGATCATCATCCTGATCATCATGCTGATGATCGTCGGTAACACCATCGCCATGGGAGTACGCGAGCGCACGCGCGAATACGCCGTGCTCCGCGCCATCGGCTTCCAGCCTGGGCACATCCGATTCTTCGTCCTCGGCGAGGCCGTGGCCCTCGGCATCGCGTGTGGGATCGTCGGCGTCGGCTTGGCCTACCTGGTCGTGGACGGCCTCATTGCCAAGGCCATCGAAGAGAACATGTCGGCGTGGTTCCCGTACTTCCGCGTCGAGCCGCGCGTGGCGATCCTGGCCGGCGTGATCGCCGTGGTCCTCGCGACCGTGGCGGCGCTCATCCCGGCCATCCAGGCCGGCCGTATCTCGGTGACAGACGCGCTGCGACGGGTTGGATGAGGGCACTGCGATGATTCCTGTAAAATACAACTATCGCAACCTGGTCGTCCGCAAGACCACCACGATCGCAGCCGCATTCGGGCTCGCGCTCGTCGTGTTCGTCGTCGCGGCTGCGCAGATGCTGAACAACGGCTTGAAGAAGACGCTCGGTCGCTCCGCCGGCGACGAGAACGCCATCGTCCTGCGCAAGGGCTCGAGCGCCGAGATGGAGAGCGGAATCGAGGAGAATCAAGTCAACCTCGTGCTCGCTCAAGCAGCGCAGATCGGCGCCTCGAAGAAGCCAGCGGGGGTCGGCGAGGTGCTGGTCGTCATCTTGATGGATAAGCTCGGGACCAACGGCGTCTCCAACGTCACCGTGCGCGGCGTCCCCGAGGACGTCTTCGACTTCCGGAACAGCGCGAAGATCATCGAGGGCCGGCCTGCGAAACCGGGCAGCGACGAGGTCGTGGTCGGCTCGGGAATCCGCGGCCGCTTCAGAGGCCTCGAGCTGGGCCAGACCTTCGAGATCAAGAAGAACCGACCCGTGAAGGTGGTCGGCGTCTTCGCCGACGGCGCCTCGTCCTTCGAATCGGAGGTCTGGGCGGACATCCACACGGTGCGCACCGCCTTCGGCCGCGAGGGTTACGTGTCGAGCATCCGCGTTCGCCTCGACGCGGCGAGCAAGTTCGACGCGTTCAAGGCGCTCGTCGAGCAGAATCGCCAGCTCGGCCTCAACGTGCAGCGCGAAGCCGACTACTACGAGAAGCAATCCGAGGCGACGTCGATCTTCCTCACCATCATCAGCACCATGATCGCGGTCTTCTTCTCGATCGGCGCGATGATCGGCGCGACCATCACCATGAACGCGCAGGTCGCGAACCGGCAGCGCGAGATCGGCACGCTGCGCGCCCTGGGCTTCTCGAGGCGGAGCATTCTCGCGTCCTTCCTGCTCGAGTCCGTCGTGCTGGCGACCATCGGCGGATTGGTGGGCGCCGTTGCCTCGCTCGCACTTCAGTTCGTGCGGGTCCCGATGCTCAATGCGGGCACCTGGTCGGAGATGGTCTTCTCGTTCGAGCCGACGCCGGCCATCATCCTCCGCGCCATGGTCCTCGCTGGAATCATGGGCGTCGTGGGAGGCTTCTTGCCCGCGATCCGCGCGGCACGCGTCAGCCCGATCGAAGCGATGCGCGCGTAGGGCGCGTCGCGGGCGAGATGGAATTTCTGGGTCACGACCACGATGCGCGGGCTATTTCGTGGCCGAGGCCGAGGCGGCGACGATGGCGTCGACCTCCGCTGCTCGCTGCCCGGCGGTCTTCTTCTGCGCCGGATCGGTCAGGAGGGTCTCCGCCTTGCGAAAGCGCAGCGCGACGTCCCTGAGGTACGCCGATGCGTCTGCGCCCTCGGGCGGTGAGAGTGCTCGCAGATGCGCCGCGTCGTACGCCGCCATGCCGGCCAGCGGACCACCCTCGTTCACCAGCGCATCGAGCGCGTCGGTGTGGCGGAGATCGAGCGCGGTGGGCGTCGGCGCGCGCATCATCTCGGCGGCGCCGTTCGGACCGTGCGCGAGCGCCAACGAAATCGCGAGAACCAAACGATCCTCCGGGTTCTTGCTCGGCGCCGCCGCGTGGGCTGCTTCGACGAAATCGACGCGACGCCAGTAGACGCGACCCATGCCGAGGCGCGCGCGCGCATACGGCGATCGGAGCTCG
Source organism: Myxococcales bacterium (assembly GCA_034666145.1). GTDB lineage: Bacteria > Myxococcota_A > Polyangia > Polyangiales > Polyangiaceae > Labilithrix. The sequence goes on from JAXDMI010000548.1 coordinate 2,388, forward strand.
TCGGCAGCGCCCTCGGGCAGCTTCTTGAAATGCTCGCGCAGTCCGCGCGTCACACCGTTGGCGAGGAATCGCGGATCCTCCGCGTGCGCGATGTCGCCGTTCTCGAGCCAGTACGTCGGGATGCTCGCGAGCGCTGCTTCTTGCGGCGTACTCGGTGCCGGCACCACCGCCGCCGGGACGATCAGCCCGTCGAGCGCGTCGATACGACGGCCTCCGTAGAGCTTCGAGAGGAGCGCACGTGCGCGATCGAGCCGTGCATCGCGGATGATCCCGACGCGCGCGAAGTCGCTCATGCCGACGAGCGCCGCGTCGCGACCGCGCTTCTTTCGCGGCTCGAGAGCCTCGTCGAGCGCTGCCTCGTAGATCGACTTCAGCTCGGGATCCCACGTGGCCGGAACCGGCGCGCTGCGCATGCGATCGACGAGGCGCAGCTCGGCGATGCCGGCCTCGATCGCGGCGACGCCACGCGCGTAGCCGGAGAGGCCTGCCGCGCCGGACGAGAGCAGCTCGATCGCCGTCGACTGCTCGAGGAGCCATGCCTTCAGCGGACCATTGACGAAGGCCTTCACCTTCTCCTTGTCACGGATCGCGCCCATCGCCGGCGGCGCGTTGGCGGTGCGCGCGAGCTTGCCCGCGAGAGAGAAGCCGACGAGCAGCCGCACGTTGACGGGGTCGGCGCTCGGTGAGCTGCCCAGCGGGCCGAGCAAGAGCGGATCGACGATGGCGTCCGCGCACTCGATCGGCGCGAGGTCTGCGCGCAGCGCACGGTTCAGCACGACGTTGGTCTTCGGATCCTTGGTGAGCGCGACGAGCCGAGCATCGCGCTTCGCCGGATCCTTCTCGGAGAACGCGCCGACGACGTCCGACGCGTCCGTGCTCGGAGCGCGGTTCGCGTACGCCGCGCACGACGCGGGTGACGGCGCGACGCCCTTGGCCTTGGTCGCCTTCTTCCAGGGCTCGAGGTCCAGCGCAGCGAGGGTCCCCGGCTCGGGAGCGTCGTCGTCACGAGGTGCCCCCGGCACCGCGAAGGGATCCGCGGGCGCCGCCGGCCCGGGGCCGGGCGCCGAGCCTGGGGCGGTTCCGCTGGCAGCGGAAGGCACCGAAGCGGCCGGGACGACCGGCTGGGCACCATCGCCGCCGCCACAGCCCGCCACCAGGAGGAGGAGGAGCCCCAAGGCCGACGCCCCGTGGACAGGTTGTGAGCAATTTATTTTCGAGTTGTTTCGCATGGTTCAGCAGACCCCGTGACAATCAATGTCGCCCGCGCGCGCCGGAAGTTCCCGGTTCTCGGCCGGTGTAAATTATCCGTCAGTATCTCCCTTGACCATACACAGTTACGGAGCTAGACCGCCGCGTCGATGGATCCGGCCGAGCTCTCGACGTGTTCGCACGTTGGGGGGCGCCGGCCCCCGGAGGAGGAAGCCGGGAACGGGTCCGAGGGGTCCACGCCCAAGGCGTGGGTGACAGGGGATACGGAGTGGGGTCAGGGCCAGAGGGAGTGAACTTGGATATGTCGTCTTCTCGTTTTTCTGGGCGTTATTTTGCGCTTTGTTTGGTCGTTGCGGGTCTCGCTGCGGTGACGGGTTGTGCAAGCCCGGATGCGGCCACGAAGGAGAGCATCGATAGCTCCGAGAGCGATCTCAAGCTCTCGTCCCCTCAGTATCTCGGTCAGATCGCCGACGGCGAGACGAAGACGAGCAACTACCGCAACCCGCCGCGCTACCGCGCGTACGGCTTCAGCGCGTCCGGCGGCGACGAGATCACGGCCAGCGTGAAGTCTCTCAACGGCGACGCGATGGGCTGGATCACGAACTCTTCGTACACGGTCCTCGCCGCGAACGACGACGCCTCCGGGTCGACGCTCGATTCGAAGGTCGTCTACACCGTTCCCGCCGGCACCGCGAAGCGCGCGTACCGCATCGTCTTCCGCGACTACGACCTCCTCGACGCGACGTTCACCGTGAAGGTCGCGGTCAAGACGAGCGCGAGCGCGTGCGATCCGAACAACGAGCCGTATCGCGACTACAAGGGCACGCCGACGAGCTGCCAGTTCATTCGCTACAGCTGCCCGTCGAGCACGTTCTCGTTCCAGAACGACTGCGGCTGCGGCTGCGAAGACCAGATTCACTGAGCGAACCGCGGGAGCGTTTCTCGTCGCGCGGTGTCATGCTGAAGGAGGCATGATCGAGCTCGTCGTGATCGGCGCAACGCTGGCGATCGCCGCCGGTGCGTCCGGCGCGCAAGCACGACGACGCACGCTCGCTGCGCGCACGCTCGAGCGCTACGCGAAGTGGCGCTCGCATCTCTATGTGCCCGGCGCGCAGCGCAAGGACAGCCCACGTGTCGAAGGCTCGAAGGACGACGTCGCCTTCACCATCGACCTCGTGAAGATCCGGGGAAACCTCAAGACGCGCGTTCGCGCACCGGTCTCGAAGGGACCGAGCGCCAAGCTCGCCATCGTGCAGCGCGGGACCCTGGGACGGGCCCTGCGCACGCGCGCACACGACGACGTCGAGGTCGGTATCGCCGCCTTCGACGAAGCGTATCGCGTGCACGGCATGGCGCCCGACGAGGCGCGTGCGTGGCTCGAAGCCTCGATGGAGAACCTCGTCATCCTCGACGAGCGGAACGACGTATGGCTCGGCAGCGACGGCGCCACCGTCACGCTGGCGTGGTCCGGCGTGGAGGTGAACCCGCTGCTCCTCGACTCGGCGCGCGACATCGTGGTGAGCCTCGCGCGCTGGCACAGGCCGGAATTTCCCTATCGGTGAACGATTCTGCTCGTGGCGCCCAAGCCGTTCGCGAGGCGGCGTGTCGGACTGCTCGAGGTACGCATGACCGGCGGTCCCGAGCGACGAGACGAGAGCGTGAATTTCTCCCTCAAGGAGCTGATGAAGCTCGAGGACGAGCGCATCACGCAGGAGCGGCAAGCGCGCGAGGCGCGTGAGCTCGCCGCGAAGAACGCACGCGAGGAGGCCGAGCGTCGCGAGCGCGAGGAGCTCGCCGCGAAGGACCGAGCCGCGGCCGACGAGCGCGAGCGCGCGCGCTTCCGAGAGATGGAAGAAGAGGCGCGACGCGAGGCGATGCAGCGCGCCGCCGTCGAGCAAGCGCGCATCACCGTGGAGGCCCGCACGCGCGCCGAAGAGTCGGATCGCGAGCGCCGTCACGAGATCGAGCTCCAGCGTCTGCGCGCCGAGACCGTGAAGAAGCCGGGCCCCGGCGGTTACGTCGCGAGCGCGCTGGGCGGGGCGGCCGTCGCCCTCGCGCTGTGTCTCGTCATGCATTTCGCGGTGTCGAAGCCGGCGAGCGACAGGCGAATCGCAGAGCTCGATCGCGCGGTAGCCGGCGCCGAGGGACGCGAGGGCGAGCTCGGACGCCGCGTCGACGAACAGAAGCTGCGGATCGGTCAGCTCGAGAAGAGCCTCTCCGACATGCAGGACGAGCTCAGCAAGCGGCCGCCCCTCGCGGTGGTGACGCCCAAGGCGCCGGCCGGTCCGGTGGGGCCGAAGCATGGAGGAAGCGGAGCAGGATCCGACTCTTCCAAGGGCAAAGGCCCGAACGACGGTCCGCCTTGCCCGAAGTTCGATCCTCTCTGCTTCCACATCGACACGCACTGAGCGACGTTCGCGCGCTATACCAGTGGCATGTCCGACGCCGTCGCGAAGGATAAGGCCACAGACGTCGTGCTGCTCGGACCCCCGACGGCGGACGGCGGCGGCGTCCACGTGCTCCGCGCGCGCGACGAGAAGGTCGAGACCGGCGAGCTCCGCGCGCTCCAGGAAGGTCGTCCCATCACCGGCGAGGTGGTGACGCTCTCACCGCGCAAGGACAACCCGCGCGTCTGCGACGTCACCGACAGCTATCGGCCGCCGACGTCCGCTGCGGCGGGACACAAGGGGCCGGCGAACGTCGCCACCGAGGCGTACCGCCAAGGTTGGGACGAGGTCTTCGGCAAGAAGTCGTCGTCGGTCCCTCCGAGCGCGAACTGACGCGCGGCGCGAGCTCACGCGGGGGGACGAGCCGAGTCGCTAGGCCTTCACGCGCTCGCGCAGGAACCTCTTCATCGCCGGGATCACCACCTCGGGACGCTCCAGCATCGAGAAGTGGCTCGAGCGCCAGAGCCGGATGTACTCGGCGTTCGGCATGCGACGCGCCATCTCCGCGGACTGATACGGCGGCGTGAGCACGTCGAGCATGCCCGCGATGATCAGCGCGGGCGCCTCGATGTGACGGAGCAAGTGATACGTCGAATGCGCATCGAGCTCCTGGAAGAGGCGCAGGTAGTTGGTGAAGCTCGGGCCGAGCACGTCATCGAGATAACGCCCGAGCAGCGGCGTCAGCTCGCTCGCCCGCGCGCCCGCCGTGAGGCGCATGCCCATCCACATGGGTACTTCTGCGAAGCGCGAGACGCGCGCGAGGTGCTGCGCGACCTCCTCGTGATCCTGGAGCCAGTCGAGCAGCGCATGGAGACGCTTGGGCAGGAACGGCACCGACACGAACGGCTGGAAGCCGGTGGAGAGGACATGGCCGTGCGTGCCGTTGAGCAGCACGAGGCCCGCGACCTTCTCGGGAAAGCTCGCGGCCACGTCGAGCGAGACCTGAACGCCCATGCTCCATCCGCAGAAGACGGCGCGCTCGACGTTCTCGGCGGCGAGGATCGCCATGATGTCGTCGACGTGGTTCGCGACGGAGAGCTTCCGCTTCGACTTCGGCGACTCGGACGCGAAGAGCCCGCGGTAGTCCCACGTGATGATGCGGTAGTCGGTCCAGAACGCCTCGATGGCCGGCGTCCACGCGTACAAGCGTCCGCCGAGGCCGTTGGCGAGGACGAGGGTCTTCGCATCGGGGCTGCGATCACCGAGGACCTCGTACGCGATGCCCGTACCGTCGGCGGCGACGATGCGTCGCTCTTCGTACGTCGACTCCCAGGCCTCGGCGGTCACTCGTCGAATTGTAACACCAGGGCTCCACGCGTAGGATCCGCCGATGATCAGCGCTCGTTCGTTCGGGGTCCTCGTGAGCGTGGCGATGATCGCGATCAGCATCAGCCTCAGCAGCGTCGCGCGCGCGGACGAGGAATGCCCGCTCGGCTCGGTCTCGAAGTCGGAGAGCGGCGAGACGTGGTGCGAGCCCACCGTCTGTGACAGCGACACGCAGTGCCCGACGGGATCGCTCTGTCGACCCATCCCGCTCTGCGTGGAGATCGGCACGCTCCCGCAAGCGCCCGGCACGAAGAGCGACGCCGGCCAGCGACTTCTCGTTCGCCAGCGCTGTGGCGCCGACAAGTCGTGTCCGCAGCGGACGACGTGCTCGGAGAAGAGTCGCTGCATCACGCGCGCACAAGCCGAGCGCGCGAACCTGTTGTCCGTGCCGGCGGCGGGCGCGAGCGCGAGCGCGGCGACCGCGTCGACCGACGTGCCCTCGACGAAGAAGGCATGCGGTTGTTCGGTGCCCGGACGCTCGACCGGCGATCTCGGCGCCGCAGCGTTGGCGCTCCTCGGCGTGGCGGTGATCCGCGCGCGTCGCCGGTCACGCCCGGCGGATCGTCGCTGATCCACGAGCCCCCGAATCGACGCATCGGCATCGATAAGCACGCTTATCGTTTTCGTCGATCGCACGTAAAAACAGCCGCGCGGTGACGGTGCCGACGTTTGCCCACATCGGCTTACCTATTGCAGCTAGAGCGCCGATGCTTGCGCGCAAAGCCTTCTTCGCGATCCTCGGCTGCGCGGCGCTTTCGCTGAGCGCGTGCGCGAGCGAGACCGGCGGCGACGAGTCGGTCGCCGCCGACGAGAACGAGGTCAAGGTGGACACGCGCACTCCCGCCGCGAGACGCCAGTATGACGCCAACGTCGCCTTCGCGAACGGGTACACGCCGCGCTGCGCGGCGCCGCGCGTTGCGACCGGACATCCGCGCGTGCTCCTGACCGGCTTCGGTCGCTTCATGAGCATCGGCGACAACGCGACGGGTCGCATCGTCAGCACGGTCGTCCCCGCCGCTCGTTATCCCGAGACGGTGTCGCCGCCCGCCGGCGCGGTCGACGCTCCGGCACCGCAGCTCAGCGTCGCGACCAGCACCATCATCCTGCCGGGCGCAGGCGCGGTCGACGTGTGCGCGATGATCCTCCCCGTGTACTGGGACCTCGCGGCAATCCTGATCGCGAAGGAGATGGA
>JAXDMI010000549.1:0-5437 GCA_034666145.1 Myxococcales bacterium
GGTGACGTCATCGCCGACTGCGGACCGCGCATGCCGGGACCACGGCCCATCGCGCCCCACGTGACGGACAGCGAGACGAGACCCAGGAGCAGCCACGAGACGGCGGCGGGGCGCAGCTCGTAATCCACGCGCCCGCAGGCGACGCCGATGCGATAGCCCCAGTTCACCATCAAGAGGAGGAACGTCACCCGGAGGACGGCGCCCGATGCGCGTCGACCGTGATCGTTGCGGTGGCGGTTGGGCAGACCGGCCCGCGCCCAGTACCGCAGCACGAGGACCACGAGCGTCCGGATCTGACGAAGCGTCTGCATGCGCCTGGCTCTTCAGCGAACCAGCGCGAGGAACGCGTCTTCGAGCGACGCACCCGCATCGACGCCGGCCTGCGCACGAACGGTCTCGGTGGTGCCTTCCGCGATGAGACGGCCGTGGTGAACGACGAGGACGCGATCGCAGAGCTGATCGGCCATCTCGAGGAGATGCGTCGACACCACGACGGCGGCGCCCGCGTCGGCCCGCTCGCGAAGGAGCGCGCGTACGCGTGCGGCGGTCGGCGGATCGAGCCCGTTGGTCGGCTCGTCGAGGAGGAGCAACGTCGGGTCGTGCGCGAGGGCGAGGAGGAGCGCGAGCTTCTTCTTCGTGCCGTGCGAGTAGCCGCCGGCAGCGACGCCGAGCGACTCGGCGAACTCGAGACGTTGGACGATGGGCTCGACGTTCTTCCACGCCGCGTCGAGCGGGAGACCGCGCACGTTCAGGACGAAGTCGATGGTCTCCTTGCCGTTGAGGAAGTCGTAGAAGACCGGCTCGTCGGGCGAGTAGCCGAGACGGCGCTTCACCTCGTGCGCATCACGTGTGCAATCGAGGCCCATGAACGTGGCGCTGCCGCGCGACGGGCGCAGCATGCCGAGCACGAGCTTCATGGTGGTGGTCTTGCCGGCGCCGTTCGGACCGAGGAGCCCCACGATCTCGCCGCGCCGCACGCGACAGCTCAAGGCCTCGAGAGCGACGGTCGCTCCGAAATCCTTACCGAGCCCCTCGAGCACGAGGACGTCTTCGTCCGCCACGCCCCACGATTACAGGGCTAGTACGAGAAGTCGATCGGGATCACGACGCTCGTGCCGCCGGCGTCCGCCAGCTTCGCCTTGTAGATGGCCGTGGCAGCGCAGCTCTGGATCTCGGGGAGGAGAGGAGGATCGAACTGCGCCGTCTCGACAGCGCCGCCCGAAGCGATGCGGAGCGTGAGCGAGCTCGAGACCGTCACGCGCACGTTCTCGGGTCGGCTGCGTTGCGCCGCACACTCGCGCACTGCCTCGGCGATCGCCGCGCGCGGAGGGAGCACCGGACGCGTGGGGTCGATCTTCGACGTGGTCTCGACGCGAGACGGATCGCCGGCCGGACGCGGCACCATCGCGGGACGCGAGACGGTCGCCGGTGCAAGGAGAGGAACGGCGCCCGCGGTGGGTGCCTGCGCAGGCTCCGTGCGAGCGGCCGCTCCGTTGAGCGCGGCGGCCGTGCTCTCGTGCGAAGGCGCGAGCGCAATGGCGGCGCGCACCGTGGACGCGCCGTGATCGACACGCAGCGAGTGCGCGAGATCGGCGATGTCGAGCTCGATGTGAGCCGGCGCGGTCACCAGCGTTCCGTAGGTCGACCCCGTGCGCGGCGGGACGCCGATCGACACGACGCCCTCCGTGAGATCCACGACCACGTGCGAGCCCGCTCGCGCGACGCGGAGATGCGTTCCGTGCACCGCGACGCGCACGAGGCTCGTGCCCGACGCGACGTCGACGGCGAACGCTTCGCCGTTCGGCACCGGCGTCACTTGCGCTTCGATGGCGCCGTCCTCGAGACCGACGACCAGCGATTCGCCCGCGGATTTCACGCGTGCGCGGCCCACCGGCGGCTGATCGGCATCGCCGTGCTCGAGAAGCCACGTGACCTTGCGCGGTCGCTCGAGGACGGCACGCGTGCCGTCGGACTCGACGAGATCGCCGGCGCGGAGGACGTGACCCGCGGACACCGCAAAGCCGCCGACGCGAACCTCGCCGGGACCTACGGCCTCACGCAGCGAGCCCGCGGTGAGCTCCGCCTGAATCATCGCGCCTTCCGGAGACGCGGTGCCGGGATCCTTCTTCACGATCAGCGCGATGCCTGCCGCCGCCGCGAGCACCGCAGCGCCGACGCGGAGGAAGCGAGCACGCGAGGAGGAGGACGACGACGCGCGCACTTCGTCGATCAGCGGCGAGCGCTCCGCGGCCATGCGCGCGAGGATGCGGTCTTCCATCGCTGACCACGTGGCGTCATCGACCTTATGCGGCGCGAGCTCTTGCTTCGCCTCGCGAACGAGCGCGTCGAGCGCGTTCGCCGGAGTCCGCTTGCCGGTCTGTTCGTCGTTGCTCATGACGCGCCTCCTGTGGCGAGACCCGCGAGTCCGGCGAGCGTGGGTTCCTCGGCGAGCATCGCTTCGAGCTCGCGTCGGGCGTAGAAGAGGCGCGTGCGCACGGTGAGGACCGGCGCGCCGACGACGTCCGCGATCTCGGCGGGCGACATGCCTTCGAGCTCGTGCAGCACGAACACGACGCGCTTCTTCTCGGCGAGCTTCGCGAGCAATCGCTGGAACGCGCGCATCCGTTCGCGACGATCGACGTCCTCGTCGGGCAGCGTCTGGTGATCATCGGCGACCAGCTCGCCGGGCAGCTCCTCGGCGAGCACCGGACGACTGCGCGCCGAACGACGATGCATGAGCACCACGTTGACGGTGACGCGATGGAGCCACGTCGAGAACTTCGCCTGACCACGGAAGTCCTTCAGGCTCCTGAAGACCTGCACGAAGACCTCTTGGACGACGTCCTCGAGATCGGCAGGCGCATTCAACATCCGATAGACGAGACGCGCGACGTCGCTCTTGTGCCGAACGAACAGCGTGCGAAACGCCTCCGGCTCACCGCCCGCTGCGCGGCGAACGACGTCGTCGGAGTCCGACACGTTGCGCGCCGCCTGGCGATCGAGCGTCGTCTCCCGCGTCATGTGCGGCCCTGTCGGACGCGCGGGCGCGGGCAAGAACGGAAGGACGTCGGCCGCGGCGGTCACATCCCCTTTGTTGCGCAATGCCATCGGGGGATTCAAAGCCGCGGCCTCGGAAGAGTCCAGGTGGGACAAAACGCTGCCGGAAACTAGGCCCGCCGGCCCCACGGGAGCGACGGTCGCGTCATGGCGATCGTCGCGCTTGCGGTCATGCTGGGGGTCGTCGTCTTCGACGCGCACGAGTTCATCAACCGGCGCGCGCGTCGGCACTGATCGCTCAGAAGAGCGTCTTCAGCTCGACCTTGTCCTTCTTCTTTTGCTCGAGCAGGTAGTTGACGGCGCGCAGGATGCGCTGCTTCGTCGGACCACTGATCGCCTTGCCCGCGAGCGCCGTGTCGAGCGCGCGCGACGTGACGGGACGACCGGAGCGCGGCTTGCCGACCTCCTTCTTGTCGCCGTCTTTCGCGGTGCCGGCTTCCGCCGCCTTCTTGCCCTGGCGCTTGCCGAGCTTGATGGAGCGATCCTCACGCTGCAGCGTCTCGAGCTTGTGCGAGATAGCGAGCAGACGCTTCGGGTTGAGCTTGTTGGTGTCGAGGAAGGACGAGAGCTTGTTCGTGTCAGCCATGGATATTCGCGGACGTTCTTAGTCTGCGTCGGGCCCGCCGTCACCCTGAACATCCGGTCCGCCCCCATCTCGGCAGGGCCGGATGTCGAGGACCCAGGTGCCGTGGGGGCAGGAGGCGATGGCCGTGTTGACGCTGGCGTCGGCCGCGGAGCAGTTCGAGCTGCCATACGTGCACGAGACCGCGGCAGGCCAGCAGGCGGGGCACTGGACGTCGGGATTGGGCGGATCCACGGGGCAAGGTGGGCTCGGAGCCCCGTTTCCGCCGAAGACCCAGGCGCCTTGCGTGCACCGGGCGAGGCGGGTGCCGCACTGCCCGAAATCGCACGTCGTGCCCTCCGGAAGCAGGCAAAGGCCGCCGTTCGAGGGCTCGGCGGTGGGGCAGACGGCGCGGGGGACAGTGCTGCTCTCCTCGCCACCGTCGGGGCCGCCGGTCGCGCTGGCGCTGCTGTCACCGCACGCCGCCTCGAGAGACGCCGCGAGCGCGGCCACGGTTCCGAGCGCGGCGGCGAGGAAGGCCGCACGGAGCTGGCGGACGCGAGGAGCTCGGGGCACGCGGGCAGAATAGAGCGGTTTGCCCAGGCGTGCTAAGTCGGCGGTCCACAAGGAGTCCGACCATGTCATCTGGCGCGCTACCCCCCGTCTTCATCGTCTCTGCCACGCGTACCCCCATCGGGGCCTATCTCGGCTCGCTCTCGGCGCTGACCGCGCCGCAGCTCGGAACGACCGCCATCAAGGCGGCGCTCGAGCGTGCGAAGGTCACGCCCGAGCTCGTCGGCGAGGTCTTCATGGGCAACGTCCTCACCGCCGGCATCGGCCAGGCGCCCGCGCGCCAGGCGCAGCGCGGCGCGGGCATCCCCGACAACGTCCAGGCGACGACCATCAGCAAGGTCTGCGGCTCCGGCATGCAGGCGCTGATCTTCGGCACGCAGGCCATCGCGCTCGGCGATCGCGACATCGTCGTCGCGGGCGGCATGGAGTCGATGTCGAACGTGCCCTACTACATGGACAAGGCGCGCCAGGGTTACCGCATGGGCAACGCCACGCTCATCGACGGCATGATCCACGACGGCCTCTGGGATCCGTACGCGAACGTCCACATGGGCTCGTGCGGCGACAAGTGCGCGGCCGAGTACAAGGTCTCGCGCGAGGCGCAGGACGAGTACGCGAAGGACAGCTTCCGCAAGGCACTTTCGGCCCAGAAAGAAGGCCTCTTCGACGCCGAGATCGCGGCCGTCGCGGTCCCGCAGCGCAAGGGCGATCCGGTCATGGTGAAGGACGACGAGGGACCCGCGAAGGGCGACCCGTCGAAGTTCGCTTCGCTTCGTCCCGCGTTCGGCAAGGACGGAACGATCACGGCCGCGAACGCTTCGTCGATCAACGACGGCGCGAGCGCGCTCGTCCTCGCGAGCGAAGCCGCCGTGAAGAAGCACGGCCTCAAGCCGCTCGCGCGCATCGTCGGCTACGGCGGCGCGGCGCAGGCGCCGGAGTGGTTCACGACGTCGCCCGCGAAGGCGATGGATGCGACGCTCCTCAAGACCGGACTCAAGGTCGATGACATCGATCTCGTCGAGATCAACGAGGCCTTCGGTGTCGTCGCGATGGTCTGTGGTCAGCTCTCGAAGCTCGACCCACAGAAGATCAACGTGCGCGGCGGCGCGGTCGCGCTCGGTCACCCCATCGGCGCGAGCGGCGCACGCATCGTCACCACGCTGCTCCACGCGCTCCAGCACGCGAACAAGAAGCGCGGCATGGCGTCGATCTGCATCGGCGGCGGCGAAGCGCTGGCGATGATCG
>JAXDMI010000550.1:0-9354 GCA_034666145.1 Myxococcales bacterium
GCAGGCGCATCGCGACCGCGATCGCGCCTTCGGCCGACTCGAGCTCGATGACGACCGGGTCAGCCAAGACTGCTCCCTTCATCCACGGGGAGCGCCCGCGCGCGCGTGGAGAGCTCGTAATTCATCGCCTTGAGCTCCGAGATCGGGATGAACGGAACGAACCGCAAGAACAGGAGGAACAGGAAGAGGAAGAACGAGAGCGTCCCCACGAACAGCGCACCGTCGACGATCGTCGGCCGGTAGAGGCCCCACGACGACGGCAGGAAGTCGTGGCTCTGCGAGGTCACGATGAGCATGAAGCGCTCCGTCCACATGCCGACCTGAATCGCGAGCGCCGCGAGCCACAGCGCCACCGGGCTCGTGCGGATGCGCCGGAACCAGAGGAGCTGCGGCGTCACGCAGTTGCACACGATGACGACCCAGTAGAAGAACGCGTACGGACCGAAGGGCCGCATCACGAGGTACGTGTACATCTCGTACTTGTCGCCCGAGTACCACGCGCTCCACGCCTCGACGGCGTAGCTGTACGTGACCATCCAGCCCGTCACGAGGAGCATCTTCGCCATGTTGTCGAGATGTCGCGTCGTGATGACGTGCTCGAGCCGATAGAGCCGGCGCGCCGGCACGATCAGCGTCACCACCATCGCGAAGCCGGAGTAGATCGCGCCCGCGACGAAGTACGGCGGGAAGATCGTCGAGTGCCATCCCGGCAGCACGGCGATCGCGAAGTCGCTGCTCACGAGGCTGTGCACCGAGACGACGAGCGGCGCAGCGAGCCCACCGATGATGCCGTAGGCGACGCGCCAGCGTTGCCAGTTGTGCGACGAGCCGTACCAACCGAGCGCAAAAATGCCGTAAATCATGCGCCGCCAGCGCTCCGGCGCGCGGTCTCGCATCGCGGCGAGATCGGGGACGAGGCCGAGGTACCAGAAGAGCAGCGACACGATCAGGTAGGTCGACACGGCGACGACGTCCCACGTGAGCGCACTACGGAACTGCGGCCACGTCTCCATCGTCGAGGGATACGGAACGAGCCAGTAGAAGAACCACGGTCGTCCCATGTGCAAGAGCGGGAAGATGGCTGCCTGCAGCACCGCGAAGAGCGTCATGCCCTCCGCGAAGCGGTTGATCGACGTGCGCCACTTCTGCTCGAGCAGCAGGAGGAACGCCGAGATGAACGTGCCGGCGTGGCCGATCCCGATCCACCAGACGAAGTTCGTGATCCCGAACGCCCACGCGATGGGGATGTTGTTGCCCCATACGCCGATCCCGGTCGTGACCGTGTAAGCGATCGCGCCGAAGAGCATGAGCGTGCCCAGGAACGTCACGAACAAGAGCGGACCGATCCAGCGCGGTGGGGTCAGCACCTTGCCGAGCAGCTCGTCCGTGATTTCGGCGAGCCCGTTCATCCGAGCTCCGGGTTCGCGTTCTTGATCTTCTTCAGGTAGCGGACGCGCGGCACCGTCCCGAGCTCGTCGAGCGCGGCGTAGGAGCGATCGTTCTCGTGGAGACGCGCGACCTCGGAGCTCGCGTCGAGCTTGTCGCCGAAGGCGATCGCGCGCGCCGGACACGCTTGCTGGCAGGCCGTCTGCAGCGGAGGGCGCTTGCTGGACCGCGTGCGGCTGCGGATGTCCTCCTCGCGGATCCGCTGCACGCAGAACGTGCACTTCTCCATGACGCCGCGCTCGCGCACGGTCACGTCGGGGTTGTGCACGAGCTGCTCGGTGGCGCTCTCGCCGTGATGGAAGTCGAACCAGTTGAAGCGCCGCACCTTGTACGGGCAGTTGTTCGAGCAGAACCGCGTGCCGACGCAGCGGTTGTAGACCATCTCGTTGAGGCCGTCGGAGCTGTGGACCGTCGCGTTGACGGGACACACGTATTCGCACGGCGCCTTCTCGCAGTGCTGGCAGAGCATCGGCTGCGGGTGGACCTCGGGGTCGCGCGAATCCCCGGTAAAATACGAGTCGATTCGCAGCCAGTGCATGGCGCGGCCCATCAGCACTCCGTCACGACCCACGGTCGGGACGTTGTTCTCCGCCTGGCACGCGACGACGCACGCGCTGCATCCGGTGCAGAGCGAGAGGTCGATCGCCATCGCCCACTGGTGCTCCTTCGAGGCAGGCTCGACGCCGTAGAGGGCGAGCGGGCGCTTCTTCGGCGGCTTCTTCGCGGTCTGGTTGCGGTGCTCGGCGAGCGTGCCGTGCTGGAGGATCTCCTCGTCGCGTCCCTCGAGGCTGCGATGCAGCTGGGTGATGGGCAGGTCGCGTCGCGCACCCGTCGCGCGGACCGTGACTCCGCTACCCATGTAGAGTGCATGCGACGTCCGGAGCGCGTAAGCGTTCGCGCCGACGCCTCGCGCGAGCTCCTCGGCGCCTTCGCGTCCCCACCCGAGCGAGAGGCCGATCGTGCCCTCGGCGTGGCCGGGGATCACGAGCGCCGGCGCGCGCACGAATCGGCCGCCGTAGCCGAGCTCCACCTCGTCGCCGCTGGTGACCGCGAGCCTCGTTGCGGTGTCCGGACCCAGGGTCGCGGCGTTGGTCCACGTGAGCTTCGTGATCGACCCCGGCAGCTCGAGGAGCCACGCATTGTTGGTGAAGCGACCGTCATGGACGCGCGCGTCGACGGGAAAGACGATCTCGAGGTCCTGCGGGGCAACCACCGGGACATGCGCGCCTGCACCCCGCAGCGCATCGCCGAGCGCGTCCCAGCGCATCGCGACGTCGAGGAGCGGCGCGATCGGATCCTCATCAGTGACGCCGCGCGTGAGCGCACGCCGCCACGCGGCGTCCGACGGGCCGCGAAATCGCTGCCGCACGAGATCGTAGGCCGTCGTGCGCGACGGCAACCCCGCGATGGACGCCAGCACGTCGAGCTCCGTGCGACCGCCGTACAGCGGCTCGATGAGCGGCTGCACGATCGACACGGTGCCGTCGAACGCGCGGACGTCGCCCCATGACTCGAGCGCATGCGCGCGCGGGATCGAGAACGTGCACGCGCGCGCCGTCTCGTCCTCGAAGAGGCCGAGATAGGCGCTCTGTCGCGCTCGCCCGATGGCGAGCGGTCGATCGGCGGGCGCCGTGTATGCCGCGTTCGTCCCGAGGATCAAGAGCGTGTCGACCTCTCCCGCGTCGAGGGCTGCGGACAGTCCTCCGAGATCGTGGCTCGGCTCACCGGCCTCGAGGATCGGCGACGGCGCGAGGCTCACGGTCGCGCCGAGATTGCCGAGCGCTGCGTTCATCGCATGGGCCAGCGCATGGACGATCGCCGGCTGCCCAGCGCCGGCGAGCACGAGCGAGCGACCGGCATGAGCGACGAGGTCCTTCGCCACGGCATCGACGAAGCGCGCGTGCGCGATCGCGGGAGCACGCAACGCCGCCGGCACGCCGCCGTGGATCTTCGCCGCTCCCGCGGCGTGCACCGCTTCGAAGAGCGCCGCGGCGATCGCCTGCACCTCGCTCGGGCGCACGCGCAGGTGATGATCGGCGGTCGCTCCCGTGACCGTGGGCACCGGCTCGATCGCGTAGAGCCGGTTCATCGCGTCGGACGGGGCGGTCAGCCGGCGTCGATCCGCGAACTGTCGCGCGAGACGGAGACTCGCCGGACCGCTGGAGAGGAAATCGGCGTCGAGCGCGACGATGACGTCCGCACTCGCGAGCTCGTAGCGCGGCTCGAGCGCGCGCCCGAACGCGATGCGTGCGCCCTCCCACGCGTTCACGGGCGTCGCTGGTGCGTGGAAGTGGATCGCCGCAGCCGGCCAGCGCGTACGGATCCGCGCGAGCAGCTCGCCGACCGCCGGCGACGACGTCGGCTCGAGGAGCACGTGCAATCCGCGCCCACCACGCTCCGTCCAAGCGCCGCGAGCAAGCTCGCTCATCGCCGACGAGAGCGCCGTCACCGTGCCGCGACGCTTCGTCGACCGAGCCCGGGCTGGATCGTAGAGAGACAGCACCGACGCCTGTTCGTAGATGCCCGAGCCACCGAGGCTCGCGGGATGATCGGGGTTCCCCTCCACCTTCGTGGGGCGTCCTTCGTGACTCTCGACCAGCACGCCCGTGCCGTAGCCGTCGAGCGACAACGCGCTCGCGTAGAAGCGAGGACGCCCCGGCGTCACCTCCGGCGGCTGTACGACGTAAGGGACGATCTCCTGCGACGGCGCGCGGGTGCACGCCGACAAGCCGGCGAGGCCGACGGCCGCACCCATCAGCCTCACGAAATCGCGTCGTGCGATCGGATCGCGCTCTTCGTCGAGCGCGATCGCGAACGCCGCTCTGCGGATCTCCGTCGGATGTCGCGGGTCGCTCATCGTGCGCTTTACCGGTGACATCCGCTGCAGTCGGTCACGCTGCGAACGCTCGCGCGATGACAGTCCAGACAGAAGCGCATCGTGAGGGGCTCGGCCGCGTAGACCTGCCCCATCTCGTCGACGCGCCCGTGACACGTGACGCACCCCACGCCGTTCTGGACGTGGATGGAGTGATCGAAGAAGACGAAGTCCGGCAGGCGGTTGACGCGCTGCCAGCGCAGCGGTTTGCCGGAAAAATAGGTCTCTCGTACGATCGAGAGCTCCGGGCTGTCAGTCCAGATCTGGTTGTGACATCCCATGCAGAGCGCCGTCGGCGGCACTCCCGCGTACGACGACGACTCGGCGCCCGCGTGGCAGTAGAGGCAGTCCATGCCGTTGTCGCGGACGTGATGGCGGTGGTCGAACTTGACCGGCTGCTCCGCCGGCTCCTCCCTGCCCGTGGCGTACGGCGCACGTGCCCATGCGATCCACACGACGGGCAGACCGATGATCATCGACGCAACGGCGCCGATCGCCGTCCAGTAGACGGAGTTCGCTGAAGGGCGGAAGAGGGACCCCACGGAACGGCGGCGCGGGTGCATACGGCGCGCCATCGACGTCGTGACCGCGCATCGCCGGAGGTGCTCGACCTATCATCGATGGACGACCTCACGACGTGTCGATTCGACACATGCGCCCGTGGGGGTGAGCGGATGCTGCACAGAAGGTCAGCGGCCGAAGCGCTTGGCGGTCCTGCGTATCCAGCGCCGCGCTCCTCGTTCGCGCCGTCCCTCGACGGCTACGAGAGCGGCGATCGGCAACGCGCTCACGACTCCGTAGAGCACGTGGCTGAGGAGCGAGGGCGCCGCGTGGAGCGCGCCCTGGCGATGCACCGGCGGCGTGAGCCCCGTCGCGGGCAACCACCCGGCGAAGCTGATGGCCCAGACGAACGCGCCGAGCGCCGCACCTGCGGCGAGCGGCTGTTGCCATCGCGTGAAGCGCGGTGCCGCGAGCCCGAGCAGCGTGGGGAAGGTCGTACCGTAGGCGTAGTGGAGCGCTTGCGAGGCGACGCTGTGCGCCTTCTGCGGGAGCGGCTTGCCCGCGATGCGCTCCGCGTTCGAGACCATGAAGTCGCCGGCATCCCGGTTCGGCATCGTCGGCCGAATCCGCTCCGGGAGCTTTCCCGCGACGGCGCCAACGCCCTTCGCCATCACCGTCGTACCGACGAGGCCGCCGATCAGTCCAGCTGCCGTTCCCGAGATCGTGTCCATGCATCACCTCCACGCCTCACGACGCAGATCCCGTGCCCGATCGCCTCAGCACAAACACGCAAATTGCTGGGCTTTTGGGCCAAATCGGAACGCTTCATGCACCGATGCCGCGTGACATTCAACCCGTCGCAAAGGAGCAGACGATGAAGACCATGTGGATCCCGATCACCGCGACCGCGCTCTCGCTCGCGCTCGTGGTCGGCTGCAAGGAGCGCAACAACCGAGAGCCCACCGTGACGGAGACCATCACCGCGCAACCCGCGGGGACGACGACGACCACCTCGGCCACTCCGCTCTCCAAGGACGACAAGGAGTTCATCACCAAGGCGGCCGAGGGCGGGATGCTCGAGGTCGAGCTCGGCAAGCAGGTCTCTCAGAAGGCGCTGTCACCGGACGTGAAGGCCTTCGGCGCGCGCATGGTGACCGATCACAGCAAGGCGAACGCCGAGCTGGGTCAGATCGCAACGACCAAGGGCGTCGCCCTTCCCACCGAGCTCGACAAGGATCATCAGAAGGTCGTCGTCGACATCACGAAGTTGACCGGCAAGAAGCTCGACAAGGCGTACGCCAAGGACATGGTCAAGGACCACGAGGAGGACGTGAAGGAGTTCAGGAAGGCCTCTGCGGACCTGAAGGATCCCGACCTCCGCGTGTGGGCCGCGAAGACGCTGACCGTGCTCGAGCAGCACCTCACGATGGCGAAGGACGTCAACGCGAAGGTGAAGCACGAGTAGTTCGCGGGCTAGCAGATCCGCGGCAGCGCCTCCGCGAAGGGAAGATCGAGGATGCGTTGACCGCCGATCGGCGTTCGCACGGTGACGATGCCAGGATGGGTGGTCGTGACGCGGCCGATGCAGGTCGCGTCGCGACCGAGCGGATGCGCGCGCATCGCATCGAGGACGGGAGCGAGGCCAGCCTCGGGCACGAACGCGACGAGCTTGCCCTCGTTCGCGACCATCATGGGGTCGAGCCCGAGGATCTCGCACGCACCCCGGACCGTGTCCTTCACCGGGATCGCCGTCTCGTCGACCTCGACGCCGAGGTTCTGGCGCGATGCGATCTCGACCAATGTCGCTGCAAGACCGCCGCGCGTCGGATCGCGCATCGCGTGGATGTCGGCATGCGCGTCCAGCATGACGCGGACGAGATCGTGGAGGGGCGCGGTATCGCTCTCCAGCGTGCCCTCGAGCTCGAGGCCCTCGCGCTTCGACAGAATGGCCATTCCGTGGTCGCCGATGCTTCCCGAGAGCACGACAGCATCACCGGGGCACACGCGGCTCGACGACAGGCTCACGCCACGCCGCGGGACACCGACGCCGGACGTGTTGATGAAGATCTTGTCGGCGTTCCCGCGCCCCACCACTTTGGTGTCGCCGGTCACGATGCAGACGCCTGCGCGATCGGCGGCGCGCCTCACCGATTCGAGCACCCGGCGCAGATCGGCGATCGGCAGCCCCTCCTCCAGGATGAGCGCGAGCGAGAGGCAGAGAGGCGTCGCGCCGCCCATCGCGAGATCGTTGACCGTGCCGTTGACCGCGAGCTCCCCGATGTCGCCGCCGGGGAAGAAGATGGGCGTGACGACGAACGAGTCCGTCGTGAAGGCGATGCGCTCGGAGGGGACGGCCACGAAGGCCTGATCGTCGAGGATCTCGAGGACCGGATTGCGGAGCGTGGGGACGATGATCTCCTCGATGAGCCGCGCGGAGAGCTTTCCGCCGCTGCCGTGGCCGAGGAGGATCTCTTCCGTGCCGGTGATCGGCACGGGACACGAGAAGCCCTGGATCGAAGGGGCGGTGTCGTCGTCGTCTTCGCTGATGCGCAAGCGTTCAGAGGACATCGTCTTCTCCCATGGCGACGTGGACGAGATCCCACAAGAGATGGAGCAAGAGCGTGTGGGTCTCCTGGATGCGATGGATCGACCAGGTCTTCACGACGAAGACGTGATCGCACACGTCCGGCATGCGACCGCCGTCGCGACCGGCGAAGCCGATCGTGAGCAGCCCCGACTTGCGCGACGTCTTGAGGGCACGCAGCACGTTCGCCGATGCCCCCGACGTGGAGATCCCGAGGACGGCGTCCTCGGGGCGCGCGAGCACGTCGAGCTGGCGCTCGAAGACGGTCGCGAAGTCGCCGTCGTTGCCGATCGCGGTGATCGCCGCCATGTCGGTGGTGAGCGCAACCGCCGGCAGGGCGCGGCGCTTCTCGACGATGGGATGCACGAACTCCACCGCGACGTGTGCGGCGTCGCACGCGGAGCCGCCGTTGCCCATCACGAAGAGACGACCGCCGCTACGGAAGCGCTCGGCGAGCGCGCGCGTGCACGTCTCGAGACGCTCGGCGTTGTCGGCGAAGAAGCGCGCGCCGACGTCGTGGCTCTCGCGGACCTTCTTGGCGATCGCGTCCTTCACGACGCCGCCTCCTTCGGGATGCGGCCGTACTGGTAATACGCAGCGCACGCGCCTTCGGCGGAGACCATCGTCGCGCCGAGCGGGCTCAGCGGCGTGCACGCCTTGCCGAACGCGGGACAGTCCGACGGCTTCTTCAGCCCTCGCAGTACCTGACCGCTGATGCACGCCGACGACTCGCACGTCGCGATGTGGCCGACGTCGAAGATGCGCTCGGCGTCGTGCGCGTGATACTCGGCGCGCAGGCGAAATCCCGACTTGGGGATGCTCCCGACGCCGCGCCACTTGCGATCGACGACGTCGAACACCTCGTAGACGAGCTCGCGCGCGGCGCGGTTCCCGTCGGGCGCGACCGAGCGCGCGTACTGGTTCTCGACCTCGGCGCGTCCCTCTTCGAGCTGGCGGACGCAGCGCAGGATGCCGTCGAGCAGATCGACGGGCTCGAAGCCGGTGACGACGATGGGCACGCGATAGCGCTCGGCGAGCACCTCGTATTCGCGAAGACCCATCACCGCGCAGACGTGGCCCGGCCCGAGGAACGCCTGCACGCGATTGCCCGCGGTCTGGAGGATGGATGCCATCGCGGGCGGCACGAGCACGTGCGACACGAGCATCGAGAAGTTCATGACCTGATCGCGCTTCGCGAGGTGGACCGCCATCGCGTTCGCGGGCGCCGTGGTCTCGAAGCCGATGCCGAAGAACACGACGCGCCGATCCGGGTTCTTGCGCGCGATGGTGACGGCATCGAGCGGCGAATAGACGACGCGGATGTCGGCGCCCTTGCTGCGCAGCGTGAGCAGGTCACCGCGCGAGCCCGGGACGCGCAGCATGTCGCCGAACGACGTGAAGATGACGTCCGGCGTCTCCGCGATGGCATGAGCGCGGTCGATCATCTCGAGCGACGTCACGCAGACCGGACAGCCGGGACCGTGAACGAGCTCGATGTTGGCCGGGAGCATCCGATCGATGCCGTAGCGGACGATGGAATGGGTCTGGCCACCGCAGACCTCCATCAAGACCCAAGGCCTGGTCGCAGCGCGGGTGATCGCCTCGGCCAGGCCGTGGGCGAGGTCGCGATCGCGATACTCGTCGAGGTACTTCATTGGAAGCTCTCCTCTGCCGCGGCGAGGTCCATCAAGGTCTGGTAGGTCCGCGCCGCCTCTTCGGGGTCGAGACGCGAGATCGCGAAGCCGACGTGGACGAGGACGTAGTCGCCCACCTTCGTCTCGGGCACGCACTCGAGACAGACGTCGCGGGCCACGCCGCCGAAGCGGACCTTGCCGACGCGAATGCCGTCGCTCTCGCGGATGTCGATCACTTCACCGGGGATTCCGAGACACATGGCTCACCGCCTCCCTTCGACGCCGTTGCGCATGCCCCACGCTGCGATTGCCGC
>JAXDMI010000551.1:0-13242 GCA_034666145.1 Myxococcales bacterium
ACGCCGATCAAGATCAACGATGTCGACGCGGGCTCGCTCACCGGCTTCGGCGGCGAGCTGGGCTACCGCTTCTACACGGGCGAGCGCGGCATGAACGGGTTCTACATCGGACCGTCGGTGCTGTTCGCGTCGTGGTCGCAGAGCCTTCCGGACGGCGTCCCGGCGAATACGCCCAAGCCCGACGGCTTCACGGCCATCGGCGGCGCCCTCGACCTCGGCGGTCAGGCCGTGATCGGACCAGGCGTCATCGTCGGCGGCGGCTTCGGGCTCCAGTACACGAAGAACAGCATCGACGTGAACACCGACAACCTCAACATCGCGAGCGCCGCGATCGCCGGTGGCGGAGTGCGCCCGCGCTTCCTGCTGTCGGTCGGCTACGGCTTCTGATCGCCAGCCACTCGAGACCTAGCTCACGCGATGCGCGGCGGAGATGATCCTCATCTCCGCCGCGTTTTGCGTTTGAGCCCGAAAATCCAAGGCTGATTTCGTTCGCGCAACCCAAATCGACGCGCGCGGAACGATTCGTTGCGTGGTGCGAGGTCGCTCGCTACACCCTACTCTTCAGCCATGGAATCGCGGGTCGAGACCCATCGTCTGCGTCAGGAGATCGAGCGTTCGCTTCGGCGCGCGTTCGATCCTGCCGACGTCCTGCCGCGATTGGCGCGGTTGGCGCGGCTCGCCCCTGCCGCGAGCGACGACGGGATCTTCGCGCATCGCCAGCTTGCGGAGCTGCTCGTCGAGCGCCATCCGTGGCGGGCCGCCATCTACGCGCGCCGCGCGCTTGCCCACCGTAGCGACGACGATCGCGCCTGGGCGGTCCTCGCCTTCTGCCAGACGCTGCTCGGGAATTTTCGCTGCGCGGCCAAGGCGTATCAGCAGGCGATCGCGTCGGCGCCTGCGAATCCCTGGTACGCGCACAACCTCGGGCACCTGCTGGACGTCGCGCTGGGGTCCCCGCATCGCGCCCTGCCCTGGCTACGGTCCGCCTACGGCGCGAAGGGCGACAACTCGGAGATCGTCGCGTCGTACGTGCATGCGCTCGCCCGCGCCGGGCACACCGGAGAGGCGCGTGGCGTCCTCGAGCGCGCGCTCGAGCGCTTCGATTCACGCGAGCTCGAGGCGCTGTTGCGCTGGCTCGATGAGGGCGCGCCCTCCATCGAGGTGCGTGAGGCTCGTGCCGCGAGCCGGCGCCTCGAGGCAGCACGCGGAACGCGCGCGACCTCGGCCAAGACGTCGGCCAGGACGTCGGTCACGACGTCTGGCAGTACCTCTGGCCGGTCGTCTGGTCCGCGGGATCGCGGCGCCGCCGCCACCGACAAAGAGAAGAAGCTCCGCAAGGACGGCCGCCTCGCGCGCGTGCTGGAACGCGGCCTGTCGCATCTGCCGCTCGATGCGCGACAACGCGAACGAGCGCTCGCTCTCGCCCGTGACGCGGTCGCGGAGGCCGAGGCCGAGGCGCAACACGTGGTGACGGCAACGGCTCGCGCCGCGGCCGCAGCCGCAGCGCAGCCCGCGGCGGCTTCGCGGACCGCGCGCGGTCGGGCCAGCGCTCCTGTCCCGCCCGCCGCGAGGCGCGTGGCTCCCGCGAAGCGCAAGGCCGATGACGTGGCGGGGCTCGCAGCGGCGGTGGCCTACGCCATCGTCTATGTCGACCACGTGCCGCTCTCGCATGCCGAGGTCGCTGCGCCCTTCCGCGTCGCCGTGGCGAGGCTTCGTGGACGCTTCGCGGAGCTGCGCGCCAAGCTCGACATCATCCCGGGTGATGCGCGGTACGCGACCACTCGGGGCTGCTGATCGGGGCTGCTGGTCGGGGCTGCTGAGCTCTATCGGGTGGATGCGTTAGTCGGAATAGCCGGGCGGGCTCGTCCATAATGCCCGGCACCATGCGAAGGCTGATCGCTGCGACCGTTCTCTCGACGTTCCTCGTTGCTCCGTCTGCGCTCGCGCAGAGCGCCGAGCTGCCTGCCGCGCCCACCGTCGATGATCCGATGCTGCTGCCGGTGCCGCGCGCGAGGGTGGAGATCGCCACGTGGGAGCAGGCGCTCCAGAGCGTGCGCGCGCGCTCGACCGACCTCCGCGTGGCGGCTTACACGGTGGAGCGGGCCGAGGCACAGCAGCGCGTGGCGCTCGCCGGTGCGCTGCCTTCGCTCAACGGCACGGCGGCGTTCACGCACCAGCTCATCACCAACGAGGTCCCGCAGATCACGGGCGGCAGCCTCGCCACCGGTTTCCAGACAGGGACGTTCAAGACGCCGCCCTCCGATTACCTCACCGGCCAGCTCGTGGCGGTGCAGCCGGTCATCGCTCTCCGCGCCTGGCACGGCATCGGGACGGCGCGCGTCGCCACCGATGCGACGCGTCTCTCGTTCGACGATGCGAAGCGTCAAATCGCGCTGTCGGTCGCGAACTCGATCGTCGGCGTGGTCACGGCGGAGCGCATCGCGGAGCTCAATCGCGTCGGCCTCAGCAACGCGCTCTCGCGTGTCGAGCTCACCGTGAGGAAGGCGGCGCTCGGAGGCGCGAACGGCCTCGACGTCGTCCGCACGCGGCAGGACGTCGAGGTGGCTCGCGCGACGCTCGTGGCGGGTGACGAGACGCTTCGCCAGTCACGCGAGGCGCTGGGGCTCGCGTTGGGCCTCCCGGAGCAGGTCGGCGTGCCGCCCACTGTCGACATCAGCGGCCTCGAGCGCGACGCGCGCGCCACGTGCCGGCCTGCCGCGACCGTCGACGAGCGCCCCGACGTCGCCGCGCTGCGGACGCAAGTCGAGGTGGCTCACCGCGGAGTCACCGACGTGAAGTACCAGTTCGCGCCGGTGGTGAACCTGCAGTCGGCGCTGAACTCGACCACCACCGACACCGGCGCATCGCCGAACACGACGTGGAACGTGCAAGCGGTCCTCTCCGTGCCGCTGTGGGAAGGCGGCGCGCGCTACGGCAACCTCCGTGACGCGCACGCGCAAGAGGCCATCGCCGAGCTGAAGCTCGAGCAGGGCCGGCGCACCGCGATCATCCAGGTCGACCAGGCGCGCCGCGGCGTGACTGTCGCCGAATCGAGCCGGCGCGTGGCGGTCGCGGCGCGCGACCTCGCGGCCGAGACGGATCGCCTGGTGCGTCTGTCGTATCAGGAGGGCCGCGGCACGAGCCTCGAGCTGGTCACGTCGGCGCAGTCCCTGCGCGAGTCGGAGATCCAGCTGGCGCTGCGCGAGTTCGAGCTCGTGAAAGCGCGCGTCCTTGCCGTCCTCGCTCTGGCCTCGTGCCCCTGGTGACAGCTCGTCTCGCGCGAGAGACGTCAGCTGGGGGGGGCCGCGGCGTCCCAGCCTGTGACGCGGGCGAGCTCGGATAGCGCGACGTTGAAGTCCATCAGCGCCTGCACATGGTTCGCGCGCGCGAAGACGTAGGCGCGGAGCGGCTCCACGATCTGCCGCTCGTCCTTCGTGCCGAGATCGATGCCGTCCTGCACGCTCGAGATCCATCGCTTCGCGCGGTGCTCGGCGCGATCCCAGTTCTCCTCGCGCGCCTTGGCTTCGGCGGCGGTCGCGTACTGGTTCTCCACCTCGACGGCGGTGCCGCCGAGGGCATAGCGCTCGAGCGCGCGCGCCTCTTCCAGCTGCGATTCGGCCTGGCTGATGCGCGCGTTCTTGGGCAGCAGATCGAGCCCCCACTCCACGCCGAACGCGATCGCCGCACCGAAGCCGTTGAACGGGTCGCCGATCCACGCCGTGTTCTGCGGGGTCGCACTGGGGGCGATCGAATACGAGAACCCGAGGCCCATGCCGATGTTCGGATAGAGCTGCGCGCGCGCGAAATCGAGCTGCGCGCGACGCGCGGCGACGCCCGAGCGCGCGAGGTTCACGTCAGGCCGGAAAAGACGGGCCGCCGTGAGATAGCGGACGACGGGGCCGAGCGGCGTTTCCGGCTTCTTCAGCGGCTCGTCCGGGATGTCGAACGCCGTCTGCACGCCGGTGAAGAAGCGAAGCGCCGCGCTCGCGAACTGCTCGCCCTTCCTCGCCTCCGCCACGCGCGCGAGGAGCTCGTCGCGATAGATCTCGAGGCGCAGTCGGTCGGCCTCTTCGACGGACGTGTCGCCGGCGGCGATCTTCTTCGCGACGTTGTCGATCGCGTGATCCAGCTTCGAGAGGATGTCGTCGGCGATGTACAGCGCATCGCGCGCGAGCATCAGCCCGAAGTACGCGCGGCGCACGTCCGCGCGGACCTGCACGCGATTCTTCTCGAGGTCCCATTCGTTGTAACGAACCTGCGCCTCGGCAGCCTTCTTGATCGAGTCGATCTTCCCGAACGTGTAGATCGGGATCGTGCCGCGCACGCCGAACGTCAAGAACGGCTGATAGTTCTGGCCGAAGCCCTGGTTCAGCGCCGAGCGCGGGACCGCGTTGTAGAAGGGCGTTCCACCGATGGTGGGGAGCACGCCGGTGGTCGCGTTGGCCGACCAGAACGAGAACGGCGTCCACCGCGCCTCGTCGAGCTGCGCGTGAACGAACGCGAGCCGCGCGCGCGCCGCCCACAGGTTGGGATGATTGCGCTCGCTCAGCGAGAGGCACTCGCCCAGTGTGTACGCGTGAGGCCGGATGGTGGCGATCGGTCCCGGTGACAGGAGCGCATCGTCCTTCGTGGCGCCGGGCTCCTTCTTGCCGGTCTTGTCGGTCTTCTCGGGCTTCGCGTCGCCCTCGAGATCGAGATCGTCTGCGTGTGCGGTGCGCGCCGTCATCGCTGCGAAGCCCACGCTCGAGGCGACGAGCGTCGCCACGAGGAAGGGAGGGATTCGGCGCACCACGGACATCTCGGCTGCGCGACACTACCAAACCGCAACGTTGGTGACCAAGTGAGACGTCGGTGGCGCGGCCCTTCACGAACGATTCACAGGTCATTCGCGCGTGATTCGCGCTCACCCTGACATCGGTGTCGCGGGCCCTGTACCTCGGCGATTACGCCTCGAGGCCCCTTCGCCTCTCGCTGCCTTCAGGAGCCGTCGTCGCCGGTCGGCGTGTAGATGAAGCCTTCCTGCTGGAAGACGCACAAGCGATTGCCACCGCGTCGCTTGGCCTCGAGGAGCGCCGCTTCGAGGGCGGACAAGAGCGCATCCTTGGTGCGGACGTCGCGGCTCGGGAAGAGCGCGACACCCAGCGACGCGGTGACGTTCGCCTCGTCGAGCGTGGTGCCGAAGGCCTTCTGGGCGATGTCTCGCCAGATGCGCGAGGCCACCACGAGCGAGCCCGCGAAGTGCGTCGCCGGAAGCATCACGAAGAACTCGTCGCCGCCGTAACGAGCGACCACGTCGGTGTCGCGGACGGATTTCTTGATCACCTCGGCCACGTCGCGCAGCACGGTGTCGCCCAGTGTTCGTCCGCCGCGCTCGTTGTGCACCTTCAAGCGATCGACGTCGAGGATGCAGCACGCGAGCGGCTCGGCATGCTTCTCGGCACGCGCGAACTCGGCAGTGAGGCGCTCGTGGAGATACAGGAACGAGTGCGCACCGGTGAGCTCGTCGAACGTGCGGAGTCGATCGAGCCGCTGATTCGCGGCACGCATGCGATCGTGCGCGCGCTTCACGCGCAGCGCGGACGACACGCACCCGAGGAGC
This sequence comes from Myxococcales bacterium, assembly GCA_034666145.1. Taxonomy (GTDB): domain Bacteria; phylum Myxococcota_A; class Polyangia; order Polyangiales; family Polyangiaceae; genus Labilithrix. Next base: position 5,600 of record JAXDMI010000551.1, read on the forward strand.
TCCGTCTGCTCGAAGGGCTTGCAGACGTAGGCATCGGCGCCGATCTTCAGCGCCTCGACGCGGCTCTTCGGGTCGGTCTTCGCGAACATCAGCGCGACCGGCACGAGGTCGGTGCCGCGCAGGCCTTTGATGGTGCGACACGCGTCGACGCCGCTCATGCGCGGCATCACCGCATCGAGGAGCACCACGTCGAGACCGCCCTTCGCGTAACGCGCGATGGCCTCCTGGCCGTCGGCGGCGGTCTCGACCTCGTAGCCGCTCGCACGAAGGGTCGTGGCGATGAGATCGCGCGTGGCGGCATCGTCGTCGGCGACGAGAACGCGCGCCGGCGCTTCATCGAGCGAGCCCGAGCTGGCGCGCGCGGCGACGTCCGCGGCCATCGCCGCGCGGAGCATCGTCGACTCGCGCTCCGACGAAACGCCGTCGTCGTCGTATGCGCTGAGGTCCTTGGTCGACACGGCCCGTACACGATGCCACAAAAACCGGGGCCGAGGCGAGATCAGGCGCGCGCGACCTCGAGGATCTTGCGGGTCAAGGTGGAGATCCCCACGTCCGCCATCTCTGCGACCGACGTCACGCGGACCGTGTCGTAGCCGGACGATTCGGGCACGTCCTTCATGTGCACTTTCCCGGTGAGCGTGGCGCGCAGGACGTCGACGGTGAGCTTGCGGTGCGAGAGCACATGCTCGACGGCGCCCGCGCGCACGAGCTTCCCGACCGGCACCCAGGCGGTGAGCAGGTTGCGCATCTTCGCCGCGCCCTCGATCGACGGCGGCTCCCAGAGCCCGCCGAAGAGCAGGTCCGGTCGCCGTCGCGCCAGCAGGACCGAGCCCGTTGCGGCATCGGTGGCGACGATCGCCTGGACCCGGCGCGCGATCGGCGCCTTCTTCTCCGAGAGGACCGGCAGCAGCCCGACGCGGTTCTCCCGCAGCGCGCGGCACTCCGAGGCGATCGGGCACGTCGCGCACGAAGGCGAGCGCGGCGTGCAGATGGTGGCGCCGAGCTCCATGAGCGCCTGGTTCCATGCGCCCGGATCGCGCTTCGCGACGATGGCGTCGGCCACGACCTCGGCGGTGCGCATGCCGCGCTTCCGCATGTCCTCGTCGATGGCGAAGACCCGTGCGAGCACGCGCGCCACATTGCCGTCGACGAGCCCGACCGGTTGCCCGAACGCGATGCTCGCGATGGCGCCCGCGGTGTACTTGCCGATGCCCGGCACGCCGAGCAGGCCTTCGCGATCGCCCGGCACCACGCCGCCCTTCCCGGCCACGACGCGTGCGCCATCGAGGAGCATCCGCGCGCGGCGGTAGTAACCGAGGCCGCTCCATGCCGCGAGGACCTCGTCCGGCGGAGCTTCGGCGAGCGCGAGCGCCGTGGGAAAGCGGCTCAAGAATCGCTCGTAGTAGGGAATGACCGTCTCGACCCGCGTCTGCTGCAGCATGATCTCGCTGACCCAGATGGCGTAAGGATCCCGCGTCCTTCGCCAGGGCAAATCGCGCCGGCATGCCTCGTACCAGGCGAGCAGCGTTTCCTGGAGGTACGCCACTTGCGCCGGGGGCAACGCGACCGCATCTTGCCGCTTCGTGAGCAAGTCACTTCCCACCGCGCGACCCAACCCTGGCGTCTCCGCTGTCCTGTCGTTCTTCATCCCGGGCGTCGGGCAGATCTACAACGGAGCGTTCCTGCGCGGAATCTTCTGGTTGATCGTCACGCCTGGGCTCTGGATCTTCTCGGCCGGCACGCTCGGCTGGATCTTCCACATCGCCGCGGCGTACACGGCGTACAGCTACGCGAAGAAGATGACCTGAGGCGTCGCTCGGGTTTCGGTCCCGGCCGCTCCCGTCCGGCTCGGTTCCGCCGCTACTTGCTCCACTTCCGATAGTCGAGGGTGAAGGCGCCTTCGTTCTTGCCCTCGTGACCGTCGACGACGACGAAGTACGTGCCCGCGTCGAGCGCCGTCTGGATCTTCGCGTGGTGCGAGTCCTGAAAATCGTTGTTGCACGCCGCCTCGTTGATGCGCGCGCTCGTCGAGGGCGCCGGGTCCATGCAGCTCTTGCGAATGGCGAGCACCCCGTCCCACGCAGGTGTCGTCAGCACGAGCTGGATTTGGGTGCGCTGCGTGAGCACGATCTTGTAGACGCGATCGGGGCTTGCTTGCGCGTCCGCGCGCCCCGCGCACGAGGTCGTGAAGCGATCGCCGGCGCCGGTGGTCGAGCCGCTGATCGTCTGTCCGAGGACCAGCGTGGGCGGGCTCTTGCACACGCTCTCCTGCCCGCTCACGTCGCGCGCGAGGAAGTCGAACGAGAAGCGACCGAGCTCACCCGCCGTCGCCCCATCGACGGCGAGATAGTAGAGGCCCGGCGCGAGCATCTCGTCGATGAACGGACCGCACGCGAGCTCCGCAGCGCGATCGGTGCAGCTGCGCGTCAGCACGAAGACGTGGTTGCCTTCCTGCTGCGGTAGCTGCGCCGTGACGCGCGAGCGTCGCGTCAGCTCGAAGCGATAGACGACGTCGGGTGCCCCCTGCCCTCCGCATTTGCCGGCGACGTCGTCGCGCGCGAGGAACGTGTCGCCTTCCATGTTCTTCGCGGCGAGCGGGAGGTTCGTCGCGTCGCCGCACGCATCGCCGCGCACGCCGCTGCCGGTCTCGGGCGCGAGCTCGGTCTCGAGCGTGTAGCGACCGCGCGCATCCTTGTCGGAGGAGTCGGCAAAGAGCACATACGACGCGGGATCGAGCACGCCGGCCCACGTCGCCTCGTCGCTCTTGAGCGCGGACTCGGCGCAGGCCACCTCGCTGTGCTCGTCGCCGCATTGCTTGCGGATGTGGACGACGGGCGTGAAGTCGGCGGAGTGCTCGGTGATGCGGACGCGCCCGCGCGCCGCGATGTCGAGACGATGGATGGCGTCGGGGCCCTTTGCGTCCGCGCCGCACGATGCGTGTGCGTGATCGAACGCGCCGGTGAGCGTGCCGGCGATCTTCGCGGGACCGAGCGGATGGATCTGGCGGCAGGCCTCGGCGAGCGTCGGCACGTCCGCGACCTGCACGTTCATGCGGAACGGTCCGGCCTCGGCGCCGTAGCCGTCGACGAATACGTAGTACGTGCCGGGATCGAGGACCTCGTCGATGCGCGACCCGCGCGACGAAGGCCCACGTTTGCCCGAGCCCGACGTCGCGTCGTCGTTGCAGGCCACCTCCGCTTCGGCGTCGCCGCACTCGTCCTTGCGCACGTAGAGGACGGAGTCGAACTGCGGGTCGACCTCGATGCTGACGCGCTGCCGGCGCGCGATGTCGAGCTCGTAGACGAGCTCCTTCGACTCCGACGACGCGCAGCCGCCGGTGCTCTCCGCCTCGCCGCGTCTCGTGTTGCCGGTGGTCGCGCCGGACACGAGGGCGATGGGCGACTCGCACGTGCCGGCCCCCATGCTCGCCAGCGCATTCGACGAGGGCGCGCCGGCGGGCACGAGAGGGCCGGTCCCGCCCGTCCAGGTCGCAGCCATGAACTCGCCGGCGCCGGCGCTCATCGTGACCACGAGCGTGTAATGGCCCGCGGTCTCCGGGCACGTGCGCACCGTCGCTTGCGGCTCCTTCGTCGTGTCGTGAGCGACGGGCTTGTCGTCGGCGTCGAGCAGCGCAACGTCGACGTCGCGCACGCCGGCGCTGCCGATGACGACGATGGTGCTGCAGCTTGCGCCGAGGTCGAGACGTAGGCGCGCCTCCCGGCCCTCTGCGAGCGAGCCTTGTTGAATAGGGCCAATCTGCGCGAGGCCCATCGCTGCCAGCGTGTTGTGCACCGCGACGTAGCGCGGCTCGAGCTCCCCGGTGTGGGTCGCGTTGCAGGCCGGTGCGAGCAGCGCCGTCGCCGCCACGGACCCGAGTACGGAGAGCGAGACCGCGAGCCTGCGTGACGCGCGATTCATGCGGGTCATGCCGGACATGCGAGACGTCGAGCGCGCGCTCAGCGGTAAGGGTTGTTGTTGAGGTCGTCGGGCACGCCGCCGCCGCCCGGCTTCGTGCCGCCGGACGTGCCCGGCTTGACGCCGCCGCCGGGTCGACCGCCGGGTCGACCGCCCGGCTTCACGCTCGACGCGCTCGCCGCTGCGGCGGTGTGACTGCCGGCGACGCCGGAGGCCGCGGTGGCCGGATCGCCCGGGTTCGCCGCGCTCGTCGCCGCCGTGGCGCTCGGTTGCGTCGTCGGTGCGCTCGTCGTGGCCGCGCCGCTTCCCGCACCGGTGGCGGTGCTCGTCGCGGTCGTGCTGGGCGCGCCGCCCGCGCCGCCCGCGCCACCCGCGATCGCGGAGTGACGGTTGCCGAGGCTCTTCGCGCCCCACGCCCCGACACCGATGAGCACGACGGCAGCGACCAGCGCGAGCGCGATGCGTGCGCCGGTGCGGCCCGCGCTCGTCTGCGGCGTCGGCGCGCTCGTGGGGCCCGGACCGTGGCCGCCCGCCACCTGGATCACGGCGGACGAGACGCTCGACACTTTCTCCGGGGGCATCGAGCTCGGCGGCCCCCCGAGGTCCGAGGGCGCCGGCGACGTGACCGCGCCGCGATCGACGGAGGGCGGCAAGGAGCGGCGCGTGGGATCGCGCGGCACGGGAAGACCGTGACGAGAGGCCGACGAACCGTCGCGACGGCTCGAAGGCTCCGACTTGCTGCTGCCGTCGACGCGCGTCACGATCGAGTCGATGACCGGCCTCGAGCGCGGGCCGCTTCCCGTGGCGCCGCTCGGCTCGCTCCGCGCGAGCCATGCGCGCACGGCATCGCGCTGCTGCGAGAGATCGACGCCGATCACTTCCTGGAGGCAATCGGCCACGTCGCGAACGGAGCCGACGCTGCCCAGCGCGCGCGCCGCTTTCTCGAGCTCGACGCCGAAGTCCTGCGCCGTGGCAAAGCGCTGATCGATGTCGCGCGCGAGGGCCTTCATGCAGATGTCCTCGAGCGCCTTCGGGACGTCGGGACGCACGCTGCTCGGCGTGGCGATGGGCTCGTAGAGCACGCGATTCAGCGTCTCGGCTTCGCCGTCGCCCTTGAAGAGGCGCTTCGTCGCGAGCGCTTCCCACAGCACGATTCCGCACGCGAAGAGATCGGCGCGCCGATCGACACCGCCACCCCTCGCCTGCTCCGGCGCCATGTACGCCAGCTTGCCTTTGAGCTGCCCCGAGCGCGTCGTCGAGAGACGCGTGGCGGCGCGCGCCACGCCGAAGTCCACGACGCGCGCGACGCCGTCGACGCCGACGAGGATGTTCTGCGGCGATACGTCTCGATGAACGATCTGCAGCGCCTCGCCGTGGTCGTCCTTCATCTCGTGCGCGGCATGGAGGCCGGCGAGGACATCGAGGAGGATGCGGATGGTGACGCCGTACGGCACCTTGCTATTGGTCTTCGCGGCCTTGGCGAGGACGCGCGCGAGCGTGTCGCCCTCGATGTAATCCATCACGAGGTAGTAGCCCTGGTCGCTCTCGCCGACCTCTTGAATGGGCACCACGTTGGGATGGTGGATGCGCGCGGCGAGGCGTGCCTCGTCGAGGAACATCTCGACGAACTCCGGCTCACGCGCGAGATGAGGATGGAGCCGCTTGATCGCCACGAGGCGCTGGAAGCCCGCGACGCCCGAGAGGCGGGCGAGGAAGACCGTCGCCATGCCACCGCTCGCGAGCTCGGCGATGAGCTCGAAGCGGTCGAGGCGTTCGCCTTCTCCGTCTTTGGCGAGCAGCTTGGTCAGGTTCCCACCCTCCGAACATTGAACCACTCTTTGGCCTGGAGGGCGACATCACGTGGGCGAAGGTGGTCCACGGGCGATCCACGCCCGACGCTTCACACGCTTCAGAACGTGCCGGTGGCGCCGATGCTTCCGCCGCCCGGTGTCGGCGCGACTCCGACCTTGACCGAGGAGCTCGTCGAGGAGCTCGACCATTGCGTGAAGAAGATCCCGATCGCGCCGGTGATCGCGGCGGCGCCGATGGTGACGCCGAGCAGCACGTTCGTGCGCAGCTCTTTGGATTTGCCGTCCTGGTAAGCGGGGCAGCTCGTGTCCTTGCCCGCGCATTGGAGGCGCACGGCATCGACGCCCGGATTGTTCTTCGCGTCGATGCCCGAGAGGATCGTGCCCGCACCCAAGGCGACCGTGACTCCGGCAGCGACGAAGAACACGGCCGGGCCGAGCGGCTTCGTGCTCGGCGGCGGTTGCTCCGGCACCACCGGCACCACCGGAGGCGGCGTCACCGCCGGCGGCGGCGTCACGGGCGCGGGCGGCGCTTCGAAGGCGAGCGTGTCCTTGCCTCCGCGCTTCGCGTCGACGTGCTTCGCGACGCCGCCTTGCTTGAAGCTCACGCCGAGCTCGTGCGATCCCGGCTCGAGGAAGATGCGATGCTTCTGCGCGTCGGACTGCGAGACGACGCGTCCGTCGGCGGCGATGGCGCAGTCCGCGTTGCAATCGATGACGTACTCGTTGAGCTGCGGCGCGGCCTCGGCGAGCGTCTCCTTCGCGAGCGCAGCGGTCGGCGCGTCGTCCGGGTAACGCTGCTGCGCGACGGCGGCGAGGATGGCGGCGCGCGCGAGCTGCTTGCCCTTCCGACGGGCGCGGATGGCGAGCCGCAGCGTCTCGGCGCGCGGCGCATCGCGATAGGCGTTCTCGAAGTGCACGGCGGCGCCGTCAAAGTCGTCGGCGAGGAACGCGCGACGCCCACGGTCGTACTCCTCGGCCGCGGACTTGAGGCGATCCGCGGAGGGCGGCTCGTCGGCGTACGCGTTCGTGCTGAGCGCCCCGCCCGCGAGCGCGGCGCATGCCGACGCCACGATCAGGATGGCCCTCGTCCTTCGCCCGCGCCCCATGGTCAGAGGATACAGCGGGCTCGGACGAAAGGGCGAACCAGCGACGTCAGGCCATCTCGAGGAAGAGACGGTCCGGGTCTTCGAGGTAGTGGATGATGTCGTACGCGAACGCCGCGCCGACGTGGCCGTCCACGATGCGGTGGTCGAACGAGAGCGACAGGAGCATCACGTCGCCGATGACGATCTGGCCGTCCTTCACGACCGGCTTCTGCTTGATCTGGTGGACGCCGAGGATGCCGACCTCGGGGAAGTTGATGATGGGCGTCGCGAAGAGGCCGCCGTCTGCGCCGAGCGACGTGATGGTGAAGGTGGACCCCTGGAGGTCCTCCATCTTCGACTTGCCGTTCTTCGCGTCGGTGGCGACGCGCTCGATGTCGCGCGCGATCTCGAGGAGGCTCTTGCGATCGGCGTCCTTCACCACCGGGACGATGAGGCCCGCGTCGGTCGAGGCCGCGATCCCGATGTTGTAGTACTTGCGATAGACGAGCTCGTTGGTCGACTCGTCGAGCGCGCTGTTGAGGATGGGGCGCGCCTTGAGCGCCGCGACCACCGCCTTCACGATGAACGGCAGGAACGTCAGCTTGACGCCCTGCTTCTCCGCGGCGGGCCTGAGCCGCGCGCGGAGCGCCTTGATCTGCGTGCAGTCGCACTCCTCGACGAACGTGAAGTGCGCGGCGGTGTGGACCGACTGCGACATCTTCGCGGCGATCTTGCGGCGTAGCCCCGCGAACGGCACGCGCTCCTCGAGCGCCCCTTGCGCCGCGCTCGGCGCGGTAATCTTCACGGCCTCCCGGCTCGCCCCAACGAACGC
>JAXDMI010000552.1:0-5346 GCA_034666145.1 Myxococcales bacterium
GAAGCTCGAGCAATTGTGAATGAAGAGCGTTTGCCTGGGCCGTATCGGTGGAGCCGTTCTGCATCGAGAGAAGATGAGCACGGATTCCGAATCTGCGAGGCCCGACTCATGCATCCGGGAAGGCGGATTCCTGAGCACCGGGAGGGGACCTCATGCGGCCGACTCTGATTTTCGTCGCAGCAGCAGCGGCGCTCGGCGTGACTGCGGCTGCGTGCGTTGGGCAAGGGACGTCAGCGACCACGGTGACGTCCGGAACGGGCGGCACCGTGACCGGCACTGGCGCGACGGGCGGCAGCACACCGGAGACGGACATGCTCGGCACCGGGCGAGCCTCGCCGCCCCCCGCGGTCCTTCCTCGCGAGGTGCCGCGAGCCCCTGAGCCTCGACCCATCGAGCCTCTCCGCGAGGAGCCCGTGCTGATCGACGCGGGCATCATGGGCGACGCCGCCATTCCGATCGAGCCGCGGATGCCCCCGTGAACGACGCGAAGCGGCCGATGTGGCGCCGCGCACGGAGGGGTCGTCGCGGGAGTCTCTGTAGCGAGTCCGCGAGCTACTGCAGGCTGCCGTCGGCGACCCACTGCACCAGGGCGCGGTATTCGGCGGAGCTCACCACGAAGAGGTTGAAGCCGCTCATGACGCCGGCGCATGCGGCGTCGTTCACGGGGCACTGGTAGATGCGTGCCCCTTCCGCGACGGCCTGCGCATAGCCCGCCGGCACGCCCAAGCCGAGGTCGGGAATGGGGCCGCCCGAGTGGCAGCCCGTGCAGGTGCCCGATCCATACGACTTGCTCCAGATGTTGGGGAGGTTGTCGGCGACGTACGACGTCTTCGGCCGCGCCGACGCGCTGGTCCCGAGGCTCGAGCCGACCGCGTTGTGCGCTCGGACGGTGAACGAGTACGTCTTCGAGCACGTGTCCGCCGGGTAGTTGCACGTGTTGATGCTGCTGATGCTGGCGGAGGTCCCCAGGACCTGCTGATTGAACACGCCGTCGAGGTCGACGATGTACGAGTCGATGGTGGCGCCACCGTTCGACGCGGGAGCGCTCCACGTGAGGCCCATCTTGGCCGCGCCGGGCGTGAGCACCAGGTTCTGCGGGGCGCCGGGGGCCGTGATGCAGGTCGGCGATGCACTCCATGCGCCGTTCGTCTGGCACGTGGCGGTCGTAGATCCCGTCAGCGTGAAGTTGAGATTGCATGCAAACGTCACGGAATCGCCGGTGACTCCCGCGCCGGGGCTCGGCGGGGTCACCGTTCCGTTCAGCGGCGCAGCGGGAACGGCGCCGCACGAATTCACGGTGCATACCGGCGCAGCGCTCCAGGCGCCGCTGGTCTGGCAGGTCGCCGTCGCAGAGCCGGTCAACGTATAGCCGGCGTCGCAGCCGTAGGTCACCGAGTCGCCCGTGGTGCCCGCCCCCGGGGTCGGCGCCGTCACGCTTCCATGCGCAGGCGCCGTGGGCACTGCGCCACAGGAGCTCGCCGCGCACGTCGGCGAAGGATTGCTCCACGCATGACTCGCTTGGCACGTGGTCGTCGCCGAGCCGGTGAGCGTGTAGCCGGCACTGCACGAGAACGTCCGCGTATCGCCGGTCGCTCCGGTCGTGGAGGTGACGCTGCCATGCGCCGGTGCCGATAGCGCGGGCGTGCACGAATCGGCGTTGCACGAAGGCGCGGCGCTCCACGTGCCGCTGGCCTGGCACGTCGCCGTCGCGCCGGCGCTCAGCGTGTAGCCCGCGTTGCACGTGTACGTCACCGAGTCACCCGTCGCGCCTGAACCGGGGCTCGGCGCGGTGACGGCTCCGTGCGCCGGTGCCGACGGGACGACTCCGCAGGAGTTTGCCGTGCACGAAGGCGCCGCGCTCCACGAGCCGCTGGTCTGGCACGTGGCCGAGGCAGGACCGGTGCGCGTGTAACCGCCGTTGCATGTATAGCTCACGGAATCGCCCGTGACACCGGCGCCTGGATTCGGGGCCGTGACGGTGCCGTGAGAGGGGGCGGACGGGACTGTGCCGCACGAGCTCGCGACGCACGTCGGCGCCGGGTTGCTCCACGTGTGATTGGCCTGGCAGGTGGTCGTTGCCGACCCGGTGAGCGTGTAGCCCGTGTTGCACGAGTACGTCCGCACGTCGCCGCTGGTACCGCTCGTGGCGCTCACGGTGCCGTGCGCCGGTGCGGAGAGCGCCGGCGAGCAAGGCTGCGCGACGCAGGTCGGTGCCGCGCTCCAGGTGCCGTTCACTCGACACTTCGCGGTCGCCGCTCCTGACAGCACGTATCCGGCGTCGCATGCGTACGTGACGGTGTCGCCTGTCATGCCGGTGCCGGGCATCGGCGTGCTCACGGTGCCGTGCGTGGGGGCCGAAGGCGGCGACGCGCAGGAATTCGCCGTGCAGGTCGGCGCTTCGCTCCACGAGCCGCTCGCGAGACACGAGGCCTTCGCCGAGCCGGTCAGCGTGTAGCCCGCGTTGCATGCATAGCTCACGGAATCGCCGGTGACTCCGTTGCCGGGGGCCGGTGCCGTCACGGTGCCGTTGGAAGGTGCCGCGGGGATCGCGCCGCACGAATTCGGCGCGCACGCGGGCGCATCGCTGCTCCATGCGCCGTTCTTCTGACACGTCGTCGTCGCCGATCCGGTGAGCGAGTAGCCCGTCTGACACGAGTACGTCCGGACGTCGCCCGGCACGCCGCTCGTGCCGCTGACGTCGCCGTTCGGCGGCGCGGACAGCGCGGGCGCGCACGACGTTGCAGTGGGCTGACCAGCCTCGACGTTACCGCCGTCGACGGCTCCGCCCTCGACGGTTCCGCCCTCGACGTCGGGGATGACCGGCGAAGGGTCGCCACCGCACGCGAGGAAGCCGCACGCGCCGAAGAACAAGACCGACACGGCAACGCGAAAAGCCTTCGCGGACCCAGGAATCCCCATCGTCCAAGGGGAGCATCGTTACGTCACGGTGTCGACCCTTCGCCGCACCGAGGAACACTGGCTCACGCTGACGTCGACAGGCCGAGCTCGCACTGCGCTGCTGGAGCTGGAGCTGGGATGTCGCGGTCGCGTGGGACCGGGCCCATTTTTGCTTCTCGAAGACGGACAGGAGCAACGTCAGATCGTGAGGAGCCGACGATGAAGCGCTTGCTGTGGCTGTTCTTCGCGTTCGCCGCGCTGTCGTGCAAACGCGCTCCCGATGCCGACAGAGGCCTCGTCGGCGCGTGGCGACTGGCCGCGCTCGAGGAGCCCGGTGCGGACGGGACGGTTCGCCCGATGGACGCGAGCGGGCTCCTCGTCGTGACGCGCGATGGCCGCATGTCCGTCCAGGTGATGTATCGAGGCTCGCCGACGCGTACCGATGCCGGCCGGGCGCCATACGCGCAAGACGGATACGAAGCATCGTTTGGTCGTTACCAGCTCGACGAGAGCGATGATCACTTCACGTACCACGTCGAAGGCGCCCTGGTGCGGACACTGATTGGCAAAGATCTGCCGCGCCTCTACCAGCTCTCCGGCAAGAAGCTGATCATCAAATCAGCGATTCCGACCGAGCACTGGCGAGTTACTTGGGAGCACGACTGAGACTGAGACTGAGAAAGAGGAGAAGACGACATGAGCAGCAACAAGGCACCCAGCGCCGTACGAGAATCCCTCGGCGACTTCGCTCCGAAGCTCGTCGAGCTCACCGAAGATGTCGTATTCGGCGACGTCTGGGAGCGACCCCAGCTCTCGAAGCGCGATCGCAGCCTGATCACCTGCGCGGCGCTCGTCGCGACGGGCAAGACGGAGCAGATGGACTTCCATTTTCCGAATGCGATCAAGAACGGTGTCACGCAAGACGAGCTCGTCGAAATGATTACCCACCTCGCGTTCTACGTCGGTTGGCCGAACGCGATGTCGGCCGTGAACCGCGCCAAGGCGCTCTTGGCAAAGAAGGAGCGGACGTGATTCCCAAGCGCATTCGGTGAGCGACGAGCAGTACGAAGCTGACGTCCACCGAGCCCCTACGGTTGCGCTCGGCCGCGGTGGTGCGCATGGCACTCTTCTTGAAGCACTCGTCGTCATGGCGGCGGGGGCGACCGAGGAGGTGCGGACTCATGTGCTGACCGCGCATGCGCGGCTGCGTGCACGTTCGGCCGAGCTCGCGTCCGAGGCGCTCCGGCTCGCGCACGGTGCGACGGATCACGACGTGCTCCTGCGCTGCCTCGTCGTCGAGCTCTGGGCCAACGTCGAGGCGACCGATCAGCTCGAAAAGCGCGAGCTGTTCCCTCTCCTCGCGAAGGCGGACGCATGGGGTTCTGCCCGTGTCGAGAGGCTGCGTGAGCGCCACGCGCGTCACGAGCGCGAGGTGTGCACGCTCGCCGTGCAGCTCGGCGAAGAGCTGCCCGCGCGCGAGGCCGTGGTGCGCATCGACGGCGTCCTCCGGTCACTTTTGAGCGATCTCGACGACGAAGAAGCAACGTCCCTCGAGCCGGAGCTGCTGGATCCGGAGGATCCAGTCATCGGCGACCAGACGACCGGGTGAGCCAATGTTCGAAGTCAGCGTCAGCTGTCGCAAGATCGAGGCATTCGTCGACCTCGTCGGCGCGGAGCGCGTCGAGCACGTCAACGAGCTCGCCGACGCCATTCGAGGTGCGATCGGCGCGCGCGCGATCTGGAACATCAACTCGACTCCGATGGGCGGCGGCGTCGCCGAGATGCTCCGTTCGCTATTGCGGTATGCGCGCGGCCTCGGCATCCAGGCGCGCTGGCTCGTCGTCGAAGGATCTCCCGAGTTCTTCCGGCTCACGAAGCGCCTTCACAACGCCCTTCATGATTCGAGAGGAGACGGCTCGCCGCTCGGCGAGGCCCAGCGGCTCGTCTACGAGCAGGTCATGCACGACAACAACGTCGCTCTCGACGCACTGGTCAAACCAGGCGACGTCGTGATTTGCCATGACCCGCAGACCGCCGGCCTCGTGCCGGGGCTCGTCCGGAGGAACATACCCGTCGTGTGGCGCTGCCACATTGGTCACGATCGGCACGGCGAGGAGGTCGACGCAGGATGGGAGTTCTTGCGCAGATACATCGAGGAGGTGCCGCTCGCGGTCTTCTCGCGCGCGTCCTACGCGCCGGATTGGCTCCCGCGCAAGCGCTCGATCGTGCTCCCGCCGAACATCGATCCGTTCTCCGCAAAGAACCAAGCGATGGATGAGAGCTCCGTGCAAGCCATCCTCGGTCTCGTCGGCATCGTCGACGCCCCGGGAACAGGCGCGTCGGTCTACCAGCGCGACGACGGCAGCATCGGACGCGTCGACCGCAAAGCCGAGGTCGTTCGGCTCGGCCGCGCGCCTTCGTTCGACACGCCTCTCGTCGTCCAGGTGT
>JAXDMI010000553.1:0-4392 GCA_034666145.1 Myxococcales bacterium
CGACCATCGCGGCGAAGACCTCGAAGAAGTCCTGGAGCTCGTCGCCCTTGCGAAGCTTGCCGTAGAAATTGAGCTTTCCATCACCGACCTGCCGGAGCAGCATCTTCATCTTGTAGATGGGCCCCACGACCTTGTGCGTGAAGTAGATGCCGAGGATGCCGATGAGCACGACGAGGAGCACGAGGCCCGCGACGAGCGACGTCAGCATGGTGTTCTGCTGGTGGATGGTCGCGTCGTACTGCGAGCGAAGCGCCTTCTGCTTCACCTCGAGCTGACCGTCGAGATCCTGCGCGCTGCTGTTGAACGTGGCCTTGAGCTCCGGCGCGTCGCCGTACTCCTTCTCGATCTGCATCTTCACGAGGTCGGAGTTCTTCTGGCTCTCCTTGATCAGCTCCTGGCCCTGGCCGATGACCTTCTGGCTCTGGGCGGTGACCTCGCTGCTCGTGCGGTAGAGGAAGACGCCCATGATCGCGCTGATCACGAAGGCGACACCGATGATCATGCCGGTCCACTTCAGCTGGAAGCGTGGATCGAGCAGGTAGTTCTTGAAGCTTCGCTTGTACTTGGGCCGAGCCTGCGGGGCCGGCGCTGCGGACGTCGTCATCGGAGAGCCCTCAGGAACTACTCAAAGGAACGCACTCGCGTTCTGTGCGAACTGCTCGCTGGCGAGACCGGCCGCCATGTCCAACATCTGATCCTCGGACGACTTGTCGCCGCTCGAGACGCCTTCCTTGGTGAGCGTCTTGTCGACGTTGCCGAGGAGTGATTTGCCGGGATACGTGAACACGCCGATCTTCACCTTCACGCGTAGGTTGCCGTTCGAGTAATCGAACTTGTCGACGGCGACCGCGAGATAGAAGCCGTTCATCTTGCGCTTCTTGATCGTGTCTTTGGCGGCGTCGGCGCTCTCCTTCGTCGGCGCGATCTGGATCGTGCCGGCCGCTTCGAGCTTCGCCTTGATCGCCTTCACCACCACGCTCTCGACCTCGGGCTGCGAGCGCCCCGTCGAGTTCGCGATGGTGGAGAGCGCGATGTAATACTTCGCGCTCGGGTTGTCCTTGACCTTGTCGTCACCGCCACCGCCACCGCCACCGCCGCTGCCCGCGGAGATCGACTCGATGGCGCGCTCGATGGCGATCTTCACGCCGTCGTTGCTCTCCTTGTCGAGCCGCCCGCGCAGGCACGGAACGGCGCCGGAGCGACCGAGGCGCTTCATCGCGACCGCGGATGCCTGACGAACGACCTCGGTCGAGTCGCCGAGCGCCTTGCACAGCGGATCGACCGCGGCGTCGTCGTTGCTGGCGCCGAGGGCCAGCGCGGCGCTCGTGCGAACACGAGGGTCGTCGGAGTTGAGCTTGTCGGCGAGGAACCGCACGCGGTCAGCGTCGGCGGAGGCCATCGACGGATAGAACGGCGCGAGCATGACGGCGGCGACGAGCGCCGCGCGCGTCACCTTCTTCGCCACCAAGGCTTGCAACGAATGCGAGCCAGTCACGGGGACCCGTCCGCGCATGAACTTCCAAAAGCTATCACGCATTGTCGAGGCTCCCGCACTCCCTTTTCGCTAGCCTCTGGTGTGGGCTGACCATCTGCATCTGTCGGTAGCAGACGAACGGATCGACGGACGCTCGAGACCAAAACTTCACCACCTTCGAGACTCTCTCTCTCGGGACCTTTGATCCGCGCCTTCGTTCCCCAAATCTTTCTCCATCGGCGGAGGGCGTGGCTCTTCTGCCTCGGGATGGTCGTGTGGGCGGTGTCGTTCTCCCTCGCTGGCACGGCACGGGCCGACGGCATCCGCATCCGCGTTCGAGGGAGCGCGAAGATCGTGGCGCATGCCTCGCGCGATCAGGGGGAGTTGATCCTCTCGGGATCACTCGTGGACGACGCGGGACAGCCGCTGCCTGCCGAGAAGGTCACGATCCACATCACGCGCGAGAGCGATCCGCGCGATGCCAAGGTGATCGAAGGTCTTCGCGCGGCGCGGACGTGCGACAGGAGCACCGATCGACCGCCCACGGCCTACGGAGTCCGCGTCGTAGGTCCGACCGACGCGCCCGACGTCGAGGCCATCACCGACGAAGGCGGCCGCTTCTGCGTACGCGCGAAGCTCGTTCCCGATCGTCACCTCACGCACCTCTCGTGGCGCGGTTCGAGCCTCGTCGACGGCGCCGACGCCGATCTCGCGTTCGATCTCTCGCGGCAAGCGCTGGTGCTTCGCTTCGATCCGACGCCGCGCATCGTGTCGCTCGACACGCCGAAGATCACCTTCGAGGCGGCGGCGCTCGTCGAAGACGACGGCACGACGTTGGCGAAGCCCGGGCTCGCGCTCCTCCTCGCCAACGAGAAGGGCGAGCCGCTCGGACGCGGCATCACCGACTCCTCGGGGCGCGCGCGCTTCGTGGTCGACGCCGCGCGCATGGGACCGCCCGGTCGCGGCTCGCTCAACGTCTCGTTCGCCGGCGATGCGCAGACCGCGTTCGGCGTGCACGTCGCGGAGATCGAGCGACGCGTGAAGGTGACGTTGCGCGTCCCCGCCGCCGAGAAGGGCGAGCTCAAGGCGCAGGTGCCCGAGGACGGTATCGCGCTCGTCGTCGACGTCGCTTCGGCGATGGGGCCCGTCGCGGAGGGTGGCGTCGAAGCGCGCATCGGCGATGCGGTCGTCGGCGCAGCCCCGGTCGAGCGCGGCATCGCTCGTCTCACGCTCACGTTCACGGCGCAGGGCAACGAGGCGCTCGTCCGCCTTCGCTACGTGCCGAGCGCACCGTGGTACGAGGCGCTCGGCGAGCCGACCGTGAAGGTCCCGATTCGTGGGCCCGGTCTGCTCGCGAAGGCGCCCATCCTCCTCGCCGGCCTCGCGGTGCTCGCGTTCTTCCTCGTGGGTCGCGTGGCTTCGAAGGGCAACAAGCCCGAGCCTGCGCCGGCGATCGTGAAGGCCGACGTCGAGCGCGTCGGAAAGCCGAGGCTCGACGTCGTGCGACCCGCCGCACGCGGCGAGGTCGGTTGGCGCGGCGTCGTCGTGGACGCGCACGAGGGCACCGCCGTTCGCGGCGCTCGCATCTGGGTGGAGCGCGGCACGTTCGACGGACGCACCGTGCTCGCGAGCGTCGGTGCCGATGAGCGCGGCGCGTTCGAGCTTCCGCCCATCGAAGGCATCGTCGGTGACGAGCAGATGGCGGTCGAGGCTCCCCTCCACGCGCGGCTCGTGCAGCCGTTGCCTCCGGCGGGCGAGCTCTCCATCGCGCTCGTCCTCCGCCGGCGCGCCTTGCTCGGGCGGCTCGTCGGCTGGGCGCGGAAGCGCGGGCGACCGTTCGACGTGAAGCCGGAGCCCACGCCCGGCCATGTGCGTCGTGCCGCCGCCGATGATTTCCAGACCGCGCGCTGGGCCGATGCCGTCGAACGTGCCGTGTTCGGTGGCGGCGAGGTCGATGCGCGCATGGAAGGCGAGATCGAGCGCATGGCGCCGCCCGAGCCGCGTCCGGGGCCCGTGGGAGTCGTCCCCGGGATCGAGCCGGGGGTCGGGCCGGGGAAAGAAGGTGCCGTAGCGGCTGTCGGCGTCGCG
Source organism: Myxococcales bacterium (assembly GCA_034666145.1). GTDB lineage: Bacteria > Myxococcota_A > Polyangia > Polyangiales > Polyangiaceae > Labilithrix. Next base: position 3,563 of record JAXDMI010000553.1, read on the forward strand.
CCCGATGAGGCCCGAAAAGCAGAAGAAGACGACCGTCGTTGACGGCCTGGCGGCCCCCTACTTATAAGGGTGCCCCGCGATGGACAACCTCCCGATCGTCCTCGTCGTCGTCGCCGTCGTGGCGCTGCTCGTCTACTTCCTCTTCTTCAGGAAGAAGGCGCTGCCCGCCGAGGGCAAAGCGGCGCCCGGAACCGGCACGGCAGCCGCGCCCGAAAAGGGCGCAAAGGCGCCACGCGAAGACCGCGAGCTCGGCCCCGCCCAACTCGGCCAACGCGGCCCGAAGCCGAAGCTGCCCGAGGCCATCGCGTCGAAGGACGTCCTCCCCGCCGACGAGTCCGCGAACATTCCCGCGGTCGCCGAGGCGACCACGGCCGCACCGCCGGTCGCCTCGAAAAAGGACGTCGCCGGCCTCCGCAAGGGCCTCGCCGCAACGCGCGGCGGGTTCATGGCGCGTCTCAAGGCGCTCTTCACCGGACAGAAAGAGATCGACCCGGCCATTCTCGAGCAGATGGAAGAGGTCATGATCTCGAGCGACGTCGGCGTGAAGACCACGCAGACCATCCTCGAACGGCTCCGCGAGAAGCTCGCGAAGAACGAGCTCGCCGATTCCGACGCCGTCTGGGCCGCGCTCCGCGCCGAAGCGACCCGCATTCTCGACGAGGGTCAGGCTGCCGTGCGCTCTTCACGCGACGGCAAGCAGGCGAAGCAGAAGCCGATGGTCGTCCTCATGGTGGGCGTCAACGGCGTCGGCAAGACCACCACCATCGGCAAGCTCGCGACGAAGTGGAACGCCGACGGCAAGAAGGTCATGCTCGCCGCCGGCGACACCT
>JAXDMI010000554.1:0-6245 GCA_034666145.1 Myxococcales bacterium
TCCGTACGGGCGCGCGTGGCGGCTCCGACGGCGGCGATTCGGGCGGCGCGACGGCTTCAACGGCCGGGGACGGCGTCGGCTCGATGGCCGGCGCCACGAGCGGCGACGGCGACGGCGACGGCGCCACGAGCGGCGACGGCGACGGCGACGGCGCCACGGCGGTCGGCTCGACGCGTACGTCGACGAGCTGCGCCGTGAGTTGTTCGCGGAGCTCGAGCTCGAAGCTCTGGTTGCGCTGCGTCTTCTGGAGATCGCGGCCCTTCGCGCGCGACGCGGCCTCCTGCTTCGTCGCTGCCTTGAGCTCTTCGAGGAACGAATCGGGAAGCTCGGCGACGGTGGTGGGAGCGCTGTGCTCGTCGATGACGCCCGGTGGCGGCGGCACCGTCGCGAAGCTCGGCAGAGCCTCCGGCGGTGGGGCCTGCGTGCGGTCGTCGTCGTCCTTCGGCATCCCGTTAGGGATAGTACCCCAGCAGCCATCGCAGTGAATAGTGGTCCCCGAGCAGGCGTTCGGGTAGACGATGTTGGCGCGGATCATGGGAGAGCCCGACACGGAAAAGCGGCCGGAAGGCGACGCTGCAGCAGCCCTTCCGACGTCCGGCGAGGGGGCGCCCGAGGCGCCTGCGCCCGCGCCTGCGCCTGCCGCATCGGGCGAGGCCGCCGAGGCGAGCGCGCCTGCAAAGCATCCGTCGTCACGGCCTGTCGAAGCAGCGCCGCCGGCTGCGCGCGCCGAAGCTCCTGCCGACGATGCGGTCACCGGCGTCGATGCGCCTCCACCACCGGTCGCCGCCGCCGTTCCCGAGCGTGCGTCCGGCAAGGAGCCCATCGCACGGGCCGCATCGGCGTCGTCTCTTCCCTCCGGACGATCGAGCGTGAAGGCGGCGGCCGCCACCGGTGGCCCGCTCGCCGCGTACGAGGCGATCGCGCGATCGGCGCGCCTGCCTGACCTCGTCGCGATCACGCAGAAGGTCATCGGTGAAGCATCTCGCTCGCGACGTCCCGGCTGGGACTTCGCCGCGCTCGTCAGGGCCGCTGCCGACGACGCGAAGGTCTCGCGGACCGATGCCGACACCGCGTTCGGTAACGCGCTCGACGTGCTCGGCTCGGGTGGCGACGGCGAAGCGCAGCGCGCGCTCGCGGCCGGCCTCTATGCGCACGCGATCGCCGAGGCGCGACGCGACGACGACGACCGCCTCGCGAGCGAGATCCTCTGGCTGGCCACCCACACCGCGTTCGACGCGACGCCTCTCCTCGATCGCGCGCTCGGTGACGAGGCCGACGACGTCTGGACCGCCATCGCCGATCGCGTCCGTCGCATCGACGAGGGCAAGGGCACGGCGGCGGCGCGTGGCGAGGCCATCGTCGGCTGCGCGGCGCTCTCCGCGTCCGATTCCGCGGTGGCGCGCAAGGCGGCTACCGATCTCGCGCCGCGTCTCCACGATCCGACGCTCTCGCGCTTGCTCGGTGTCGCGACGCAAGCGCCGGTTCGCGAGGTCCGCCTCGACGGCGAGGCCATGCCCGCACCGCGCGGACCGGTGGTGACGGCGATCCTCGCCCTCACCGGGATCCTCTTCGTGATGCACGCCGTGCGGCTCACGGCACGGCTGGCTCTAGCCTATCGACGCCCCGCCGAGGTCTCGCTGACCGAGGGCGGCGTCCGCATCCGCACGCGCACCGAGCTGCTCGGTCGAACGTTGCGCGAGCGGGAGCACGTCATCGTGCGCTCGGGGCTCGTGCGCGTCGTGCGCGAGGTCCGTTATCCGCGCGCCGCGTTCTACGCGGGACTGCTCGCGCTCGCCGTCGGCAGTTACGTCGGCGTGCGTGCCTTCGTGGACGGCGTTCGTGCGGCTTCGCCTTCGCTGCTCCTCACCGGGCTCGTGGTGATCGCGCTCGGAATCGCCGCCGACTTCGTGCTGGGGAGCGTGCTGCCCGGAGCGAAGGGCCGCGTCCGCGTGGTGTTCGTGCCGCGCACCGGCCCGGCGCTGTGCGTCGGCGACGTCGATGCGACCCGCGCCGATGATGCGCTCACGCGCGCTCTCTCGATGCGCTGACTCGCTGAAGCTACTTCGCGCTCGGGACCGAGCGCTCGCCGATCACGACGTCCAGCTTGCCGGCAGTGGCGCGGACCTCGAAGCGCACCGAGCGCGCCGCGCTGCTCCCCGCGCAGGCGCGTAGCGAAGCGGCGTTCTGCCCGTGGGCGCGATCGATCTCCTCGCCGGTGACGGAATCGAAGAGGCGCGCCTCGAGGCCGGTGCCGTCGCCCTCGGCGCCGATGGCGACCCGCAGGCACGAGCCCGCCGCGATCGATGTATTTTGCACGTGCTGATGAGCGGCGTCGAGGACCGCGTGGCGCACCGGTCCCGGCGTGCCCTCGAGGACCGACTGCGGTGACGTCGCGGCGCGTCCGAGCATGCGCCCGGCAGCGAGCGGATGCGCGACGAAGGCGGGGTCCTTCCAGCGCTCGGCGCGCGTGAGCACCACGTACGGACCGGGACGACCGCGCGTCGCGAGATCGACGCGGGCCTTGCCCTTGCCGCACGCGAACACCGTCGCGTCACCCGCGCCGTCGTTCGAGCCGAGCAGCGCACCGCTGTCGTCCCAGAGCGCGACCTCGACGAGCGCGAGCGGCGCACCGGCGACGACGTCGACACGTGTGCACCCTCCCGCGCCGCTCATCTCGACGGGCACCGTGGCGCGACGACCGAGCTGGAGCTGACCGGCGAGCGACGACGTCGGCGGTGCGTATCCCGCCTTCGCGAGCAGCGCATTGCGCGCCGCACGCGTCGCGTCGAGCGGCTGCGCGGGCGAGACCCAGGCAACGTCAGGCCGCGTGAGGAGATCGCGCTCGCCTCCCGCCTTCGTCTTCGCCACGACGACCGCGACGAGCCCGCGGCCCACGTGCGGTCGCACCTGGAGCGAGCCGTTCAGCGCGAGCGGTGAGCACACGGTGACCGAGCGCGCGGGTCCGCCGTCCTTCGCGCGACCGACGAGGCGACCGTCGGCGTCGAGCACGTCGACATCCACGACGGCGACGTCGTCATCGGGCACCACGAGCGCGTCGCTGCAGCCGCCCTCTTCCACGGTGAAGGCGACCGCCGAGACCGCGCGCGTGTCGACCGCGATGGCCACGCGTCGCTGCTCTTCCCAGGTTCCACCGACCGCGGCGCGATGCTGGCGCACGAGGTCGTCGAGGCCGGGCCATGCCTCGGGCGTTCGCGGCGCGCCGCCGCCGGAGCCGCGAGCACCGACGGCGCGACCGATCTCCGGCGCGCGATCCTTCGGAACGAGCTGAGCGGCGACCACGCAGAGACCTTCGCCGCTCGCGGCATGGGCAGCGACGTAGACGCGTGCGGGATGCGGCGGACACAGCAAGATGGTGGGCTTGGGATCGGGGCCCTCATCGACGGCGACGGGATTGCCCTCCTCGGCGAAGGCCGCGAGATCGATGTCCTCGAGCGACGGCGATGCGCGACCGTACGCCAGGAGACACGCATCGAGCGGCACGTCGACGAAGGCGCCGAGGCGCTCGCCTTCGCTCATGGGTCCGGAGGCGACGATGGCGAGCGGCCCTGCCCCGAGCTTCGAGGCGCGCGCCGGTAGGTCGGCCAGGAGCGGCGCGGCCTGCAGCGCGCCGACGACCACGTGCGGTGCCGCGAGCGGAGCCGGCGTGCTCAGGAGCGGTGGAGGCGGAGGACGCCCGGCGCAGGCGACCAGGGCAGCGCCGACCAGCAACACCGATGCGCAACGTGTGGAACGCGCAAGCCTCATCGTCCCGCCTCCCAGACCGCGCTCTTGACGCGAAAGACCGCGAGGCCCCAGCCAACGCCGGTGCCTCGGGCATGGACCTCGACACGCGCCGTCTCGTGCGCGTTGACGCAGAACGCGCTGAGGGCAGCCTCCTCGGCGGCACCGCGCTCGTCGGTCGACTCGCGCGCCCCGACGACGGTGCGGATCTGCAGCGATCGCGCATGGCCATGCGTGAGCGCCACGACGGCGAGATAGCAACCGCCGGTCTCGACCGGCACCGGGAACGGCGTGGTGCCCGAGCTGCCCTGTGCAAGATACACGGGATCGTCGGCGGGAATCGCGACGTGCCGCGCGAACATCACGCGTGCCATCTTGCTGCGCGTGACCGCACCCCACATCGACGGCAACCGCTCGGGCAGCGGCCAGCTCGCGAGCGTGCTCGTGAGGTCACCGTTGGGCGGCGCTCCCGCGAAGACCAAGTTCACGCGCGTGGTCCGACCCACACATGCCTCGAGCCGCGCATCGGGCGCCTCGGTGCGATCGCGAGCGAGCACGCGATCCCCGGGCGGCTGCTCGCGGAGCTCTGCGTCGACGTCGAGCCGGAAGCGACGGCCCACGCGATCGGCGCGCGGATCGCGCGCGAACACCTCGACGCGATGGCACCCGGCATCGAGAGCGAGCTCGATCTCTCCGGCGCCGTCGTCGCCCGCGTGGAGCGGCGTTCGCTTGTCGATGCGTGCGCCGTCACGCTTCGCGCGCGCTTCGGCGACGTCGGCCCGCTTCTCCGGCGCCGGCAGCAGGGGCAGCGCACCGGCCTCTGGCACCGGCGGAAGCGCGCCGCCGGTTCGCTCGGGAATCACCGCCGTGAGCGCAGGCAATGCGGACGGCGCGCGCGCGACCACCACCTCGAGCGCGCCGCGACCGGCATCGCTCGTGACGATGACATGCCGGATCGCTCGCGCGGCCCCACAACGGCGCAGCTCCACGACGCCGGCGACGCTGGTCGCGCGGCCGCCGGGCTCGGGCGTCAGCGGATCGGTACCGACCTCGGAGAGGCGCGCGCGGAAGCTCAGGCCGCGAGCTCCGATCAGCGCGACGTGCGTGCATCCGGTCGCGTCGTCGACCGGCACCGGAATGACGACGGTCTCGTCGTCGAAGAGGAAGCGCGTCGGCAACGACGTGACGTGTCCGCCGGCGCTCCTCCACTGCTCCACGACGCGTTCGGCCACGTCGCCGGCGTCGGCGCGTGCGGGCCCGGCAAGCGAGGCGAGCGCGAGCAGCGCGAGCGACGCGCAAAGGCGAGGAGCGATGCGTGACACCCGTCGAAACGTAGCACAGGGCGAGTGCTCACCTCCGGTGCGGAGGCCGCGCGCAACGGCAGCGCTCGTCAGCCTCAGCGCCCCTTCACACGATCGTGAGCGGCGCTTCCACGAACCGCTTCTGCTCCGCGTCCCACACGAACAGCTTACGATCGTCGACGAGGCCCGCGCGGACGCTGGTGACGAGATACGCGAGGTCATACGACGGCGCGTCGCCGCCCATCGTCGCCGCCTGCGCGTCGGTCTCCGAGAAGTACGCGCCGACGTCGAGATGCGAGTGATAGAGCACCTTCACCGGACGCCCGCTCCCCTCGCCTTCCCGCACGAAGCGCTCGAACTTCAAGGGATCGAGGTCGAAGTACATGCGGCCGGTGCGCGGATACGTCTCGGGGTCGAGCGCGTGCAGCTTGTTCGCGCGATTCTCCATCGGGACGACGGCATCGACGACGAGCGGCTCCTCGGCGGGACCGACGAGGAGCCCGCAGCTCTCCTCGTCGCGCGCGAATGCGGCGCGCGCTTCGTCGTCGACGCGCGCGACCACCGCGCTCGTCACGGTGAGATGGCCCTTCACCCAGGGATGCTTGATCTCGTCCATCGCGTCCTCGCTCCTCAGTAGACGTACCGCTTCTCCCATTTCATCGGGGAAAAGTAGCGGTCTCCGCGATCGGCGACGATCGCGACCACGCAGCCCGGTGTGCCTTCACGCTGCAGCTTCTCCGCGATCTTCACGGCGCAGAAGATGTTGGCGCCCGACGAGTGTCCGACGTGGAGCCCTTCCTCGCGCGCGAGACGATCGGCCATGTCCCAGCCGTCCTCGGTGCTCACCGGATACAGCTCGTCGTGCGCCTTCGGGTCGTAGATGGCCGGCACGAGGCTCGTGGCCATGTGCTTGAGGCCCTCGAGGCCGTGCATCGGCGAGTCGGGCTCGACGGCGACACAGCGGATGGGACGATGATGCTCCTTGAGCCGACGCGAGGTGCCCATCATCGTGCCGCTCGTGCCGAGCCCGGCGACGAAGTGCGTGATCTGATCGCCGACGTCGCGGAGGATCTCGACGCCGGTGCCGTGGTAGTGCGCGAGCGGGTTGTCGGCGTTCGAGTACTGGTCGGGGTAGAAGTATTTGTCGGGCGATTTCGCGACGATCTCGCGCGCGAGGCGGATCGCGCCGTCCGAGCCTTCCAT
>JAXDMI010000555.1:0-4086 GCA_034666145.1 Myxococcales bacterium
CGTCAGCTGCTCGGCGAGATGCTCCTCGAGCAACATCGACCGACCGAAGCGCGAGCCGAGCTCGAGGCCTCGCTACGGGATTTTCCGGGCCGGTTCGGCGCGCTCCACGGCGCCGCGCGTGCCGCAGCCCTCGCCGGAGACATCGCGGGGGCACGCGCGCATTTCGCGGCACTGCTCGCGCTCGCCGGTCGCGGTGACGGGACGCGACCCGAGCTCGCCGAGGCGCGGCGCTTCGTCAGCGAGCACTGAAGGCGCCGTGCGCTCGCCATCGGCGTTAGCCGGCCGTTGTCGTCAGAACAGCTTGCCGATGCGCTTGACGATGCTGCCGCGCGAGAAGAGCGCACGCACCATGCGCATCTGCCAGCGATAGGCCTTGCTCGAGTACGGGAACCACAGCGGATCGCTCGAGGGCTCCGGCACGCGGCCGCTGAAGACGTGGCGCGCGTCGCACATGTCGCGGAGCGCGTCGTCGCCGTGGACGCGCCCGAAGCCGCTCTGCTTGATGCCGCCGAACGGCGCCTCGGCCGCGGCGTAGTTCACGAGGACGTCGTTCACCACGACGCTGCCGGCCTCGATGCGCTGTGCGAGGCGCTTGCCCTTCTCGCGGTTCTTCGTGAACACGTACGCGTTCAGCCCGAGATGGGAGTCATTCGCGAGGCGCACCGCCTCGTCCTCGGAGCGGACCTTCTGGATGGGGACGATCGGTCCGAAGATCTCTTCCTTCATGACCGTCATCGTGTGGTCGCAACCCGTGAGGACGGTGGGCTCGAAGAACTGACCCGCGCCCGCGCGCCTCTTGCCGCCGCTCACCACCTGCGCGCCCTTCGCGACGGCGTCTTTGATGTGCTTCTCCGCGATCTCGATCTGCTTCGGGAAGATGATGGCGCCGACGTCGACGGTCTCGCTGCCCTGCGGATCGCCCTGGCGCAGCGTGCCGGTGATCTCCTTCACGCGCGCGACGAGCTGGTCGTGGATCGACTCGTGCGCATAGACGCGCTCGACGGAGATGCAGACCTGGCCGGAGTTGACGAAGCCGCCGAAGACGATGGCGCGTGCGGTGCGCTCGACGTCGCAATCGGCACACGCGATGAGCGGGGCCTTGCCGCCGAGCTCCATCACGCAGGGCACGAGGTTCGCGCCGCACGCCGCGGCGACGCGCTTGCCGGTCTCGACGCCGCCGGTGAAGACGAGCTTCTGGATGCCGCTCTCGATGAGCGCCTGACCGGCCTCGCCGTAGCCGTAGACCACGGTGAAGAGGTCCTCTGGGAGACCCGTCGCATCGAAGATCTCTTTCGCCTTCTGGATCGAGAGGGGCGTCACCTCGCTCGGCTTGAGCACGACGGCGTTGCCTGCGACGAGGGCCGCGACGACGTCGCCCATCGGGATGACGAAGGGGAAATTCCAGGGTGAAATGATGCCGACCACGCCGCGCGGCGCGTAGTGGATGGTGCTCTTCTTGTGCTTGAGGAGGTGGAGCCCGATGTCGTGCGCCTCGAGGATGCGCGCGGCGTTCTTGCAGTAGTAGGTGAGGAGATCGACGGTGACCGTCACCTCGTGCGAGAGGCAGTCGTGCCGGGGCTTTCCGCACTCGCGGCTCACGACCTCGACGATCTCGTCGGCGCGATCGACGAGGGCGTCACGGAGACGGAGGAGGCGCTCGCAGCGCTCTTCGATCGGCAGCACGCCCCACGCCGCTTGCGCCTTGCGCGCGCGGGCGACGGCAGCGCGGACCTCGTCCTTCGTCGAGACGCGGACCTCGCCGAGCAGCTCGCCGGTGGCGGGCGCCCAGCTCTTGATGGTGCGAGAGCCGTCCTTCCCGAGCGCGCCGCCGTTCGCGCCGCTGGTGCTCCCGTTCGTGCCGCCGTTGGTGGTGTCGCTCTGTTGCTGGATGACGCCCATGGCGCGAAGCATCGGCCTCGTCCGTCCGTTCGTCAACGCACGAAGTCGGCGCTCTTCGGCCGCGATCAGTGGGCGCGTTCGATCAGCTCCACCTTGTAGCCGGTGGGGTCTTCGACGAAGGCGATCACTGTGGTGCCGTGCTTCATCGGGCCGGGCTCGCGCGTCACCTTGTAGCCGAGCGCGCGCACGCGATCGCAGGTGCCCTTGATGTCGGGGGTGCCGACCGCGAGGTGACCGAAGGCGTCGCCGATCGTGTACTCGGTGCGGCCGTGGTTGTACGTGAGCTCGATGACGGTCTCGCTCGACTCGTCGCCGTAGCCCACGAAGCACAGCGTGAACTTGCCGTCGGGATAGTCCTTTTCGCGGAGGACCTTCATGCCGAGCGCTTCGCAGTAGAACCGCTTCGAGGCCTCGAGGTCGCCGACGCGGAGCATGGTGTGGAGGAGTCGCATGCCGACAAGCTACCTCCCGCGGAGGCCGGGCCATAGGGCGAACGCGGCGGACGTGGGGAGGACGAGCAGGCCGAGCGCGATCAGCGCGATCGAATAGCTGTGTGTGCGATCGATGGCCATCCCGACGAGCGGTCCCGCCGCGATGTGCGCGAGCGACTGTCCCGCTGCCGTCATGCCACCCGCGCTCGACGTCTTGCTCAGCGGAACGCGGCTCAGCATGTCGGCGGTCACGATCACGTAGATGCCGCCGCCGCCGCATCCCGCCGCGCCGAAGATGGCCATCGCGATGACGGGTGACGGCGCGAGCGGCGCGAGCACGAGGAGGGCGGCGAGCGCAGCTGCGAGCGCGAAGATACCGACGGGAGTCTTGTGCGTCGCCGCGTCGGGGCCGCGCTCGCGACGGCTCGCCCACCATCCGAAGCCCACCGCGCCGACGTCGAAGAAGAGCGGGGGGATGACGAGGTAGCTGCGCGTGTCCAGCCGCGCCATGTGCCAGTGCTCGACCAGGTACTGCGACGAGAAGTTGAGGACGAACATGATGGCCGGCGCCGAGCCGATGACCGCGACCACGGCGCGCAGCACCGGCGGGCTCCGCATGGTCTGGAACCAGGTCTGCGTCGTGCCCTCGCGTGCCTCGGGCCCGCGATAGATCGAGCGCGCGGCGTCGGCGCCTCCCGCGTCGGCCTCTTCGATCTCCTCGGCCGGAATGCGATCGGCGCGGGTCATCGCGAGCCAGAAGGGGATCCACGCGGTGCCGATGACGGCGGTGCCGAGGAACGCGGCGCGGAAGCCGAAGGTGCCTTCGATGCTGAGCGCGAGGGGCGCGGCGATCATCGCGCCGATGGAGCTGCCGGTGAAGAGCAGGCCGTACGCGGCGGAGCGATACGTCTTCGGGAGCGAGCGACGGATCGCCTGTGCGGCGGCGGGAAAGGACGGCGCCTCCGCGGCGCCCAGCAGGATGCGCAGCGCGAACAGCATCGCGAACGAGGTGACCAAGGCGTGGGCACCAGCGACCACGGACCACACCACGACCGCGACGGCGAAGCCGCGCCTCGCGCCGAGCCGGTCGACGACCGCGCCCGCGGCGGGGGCGCCGAAGAAGTAGGCCATGGAGAACGCGCTCAGCAGCCAGCCGTACTGCGCGTGGTCGATGGCGAGAGCGCTCCGCACGGACGGAGCGATGGCCGCGAGCGTCTGGCGATCGATGTAGCTTACACTCATCCCGAGGGTCGCAGCGATCGCCACACCCCAGCCGCCGCGACGGGCGGCCCTCGCGGCAGGGGTGGGAGACGTCGTTTCGGGCCCAGGCACGGGGCGCATCCTGTCAGTTTTCGCGGTCCTGCCAAAGGCCGATGGGGGAGGTGGACCGCACCCCTCCCGCACCGCTCGAAACCCCGCCGATCACGGGCTATGGCGCTGGCTTTGGTGTAATCTTTCATCCGATGGCCGACGTCCTGGCGTCCGACGAGCTGATCGAGGAGCCGTCGGACTACGGCTCGATGCTCCCGGGCACGCGCCTCGGGCGCTACGAGCTGCTCGTGCCCATCGCGCGCGGAGGCATGGCTCGCGTGTGGGCGGCGCGTCTGCACGGCCAGCGCGGCTTCCAGAAGCTCGTCGCGATCAAGACCATTCTCCCGCACCTCGCCGAGGAACCGGAGTTCGAGCGGATGTTCCTCGACGAGGCGCGCATTGCCTCCGGCGGGCACCATCCGAACGTCTGCGAGAGCGACGAGCG